>CAZEAX010000063.1:0-14962 GCA_964510405.1 uncultured Streptomyces sp.
ACCGCGAACTGACCGACGACTACATGGTCGACCGGCTGGTGCTGTGCGGCACCGTCAACCACGTCGTCGACCAGATACTCAAGCTGCGCGAAGAGGTTGGCGACTTCGGTGAACTCGTCTACGCCGGCATGGACTGGGTCGATCCCGCGCTCGCGAAGCGCTCGATGGAATTGATGGCGACCGAAGTCATGCCGCGGGTGAACAAAGCGATAAAAGCGTGAAGGGGGAAGGGCAAAGAGGGAAGGGAAAAAACTTAAAATACTGCACCACTGCGCAACGGGTATCCTGATAGTCACTGACGCACCACCCTTCTCACTTCCCCCTTCCCTCTTCCCCGTTTTCATACATGAAAATCGCCATTCTCGACGACTATCTGCGCCTTTCTCAAACCGTCGCCGACTGGTCGCCGCTTAAATCATCCTGCGAGATCACGGTGTTCGACCGGCCGCTGGCGCTGCCTGACGAGGCCGCGCGCGTGCTCGAACCTTTTGACGTCATCGTGACACTGCGCGAGCGCACACCGATCAACGACGCATTGCTCGCGCGCCTGCCGAATCTGAAAATGATCGCGATCACCGGCTTGTACAACCGCACGCTCGATGCGGCGGCGGCGGCCAGGCGCGGCATCGTCGTGTCGTTCACCGAACTGCGCGGCACCTATCGCAAAGCGACGAGCGAGCTCACGTGGGGGCTCATCCTCGCGGTCGCGCGCCACATCCCGCACGAAGCGTGCCGCATGCGAGAAGGCGGCTGGCAGTCCACCGTCGGCATCACTCTCTCGCAGCGCACGCTCGGGCTCGTCGGCGTCGGCCGCCAGGGCAGGCACGTGCTGCCGGTTGCGAAAGCGCTCGGCATGAACGTAATCGCGTGGAGTCCGAATCTCACGGACGAGCGGGCGGCCGAAGCCGGCGTGAAGCGGGTCGACAAGGACGAGCTCTTCAAAACAAGCGACGTCGTGAGCATCCATCTCGTGCTCGGCGAACGCACCCGCGGCATCGTCGGCACGCCCGAACTCGCGCTCATGAAACCGACGGCAATCCTCGTCAACACCGCACGCGGCCCGCTGATCGACGAGGAAGCGCTGATCAAGACCTTGCAGGAGGGCGGAATCGCAGGCGCCGGCCTTGACGTCTTCACGCGCGAGCCGCTGGCCGACGACAGCCCGTTGCGCAAGCTGCCCAACGTCGTGCTGATGCCGCATCAGGGACACAACGTGCGCGAGTTCTACGAAGTCGCCTATTCGGATGTCGTCGAGAACATCGGCGCCTTTCTGAAGGGCAAGCCGATCCGCGTGCTTACGCCGGAAGCCAACACGAGTCTCGACAAAGGCTGACGGTGACCAGGACGCACATGCTGTTAGCGGTGGCCGGCGCATGCGTTGCATTCGCGGCGCCGGCGCAGAACTACCCGGTAAAGCCGGTGCGCCTGCTCGTCGGTTTCAGCGCCGGCGGCAGCGCCGACGGTTCGGCGCGCAGCATCGCCACGCGCATGAGCGAAGCGCTCGGCGCAACGTTCGTGATCGAAAACCGCGGCGGCGCCGGCGGCAGCGTGGCGGCGCAAATCGTCGCGCGCGCGCCGGCCGACGGTTACACACTGCTGTGGTCGAGCCCGGGCGCGCTGACGATCAGCCAGATCCTCGAAAAAAACCTGCCGTACAACACCGCGACCGCGTTCGCGCCGATCGGGCTCGCGCTCACGTTCTGCAACGCGATCGTCGTGCGCAGCGATTCGCCGCTCGCCACCGTCGAGCAGTTGATTGCCGTTGCGAAACAAAACCCCGGCCAACTGCGTTACGGCACGCAAGGCGTAGGCTCGGCCGGCCACTTGTCGAGCGAAATGCTGCAGTCGATGACCGGCGCAGCGTTTACACACGTGCCCTACAAGGGCGGCAACGAAATCCTGACAGCGGTGCTCGGCGGCGAATTGCAGTTCGGCTTCGTTAGCTCGACCACCGCCGGCACCTTGCGCAATCGCACCCGCGTGCTCGCGGTCACGAGCCTCAAGCGCGATCCCAGCCTGCCGGAGGTGCCGTCGCTCAACGAAGCGGGCGTCAAAAACTACGACGCGACTTTCTGGTTCGGGCTGCTCGCACCCGCCGGCACGCCGCCGGCCATCGTCGACAAACTCAACCGGCAATTGCGCCAGACGCTGACGGACCCCGAGGTCGCGCGCATCTCGCGCAGCCAGGGCCTCAACCCCGCGCCGTCGACGCCGCAGGAATTTGCAGCGCTGATCAAAGCCGACTACGCGAAATGGAAACAGGTACTTGGCGGCCGGTGACCCGCGATCACTCCGGCTTGATGCCGGCGTCGTCGAGGACTTTGGCCCACTTCGTGTATTCGCTCTTCAGCGAGGCCGTGAACTCCGCGGGCGTGGCACTCGCCTGCAGCTCGACGCCTTGAGCCGCGAAGCGGCTGCGGACTTCCGGCGCCGCGGCAAACTTCGCAATCTCCGCATGTACGCGCGCGAGTATGTCGGGTGGTGTCGCGGCCGGCGCGATCACTCCGTTGAAGATGCTCATCTGATATCCGGGCACCGTCTCGCTGATCGCCGGCACGTCGGGCAGCAACGCGCTGCGCGCCGGGCTTGTCACGCCGAGCGCACGCAACTGGCCTGCGCGCACGTGCGCGAGTGCGGTGCTCACGTTGTCGAATTTCACCGGCACCTGCCCGCCGATCAAATCGATGATGGCCGGGCCGTCGCCGTTGTACGGAATGCGCGTGATGCGCACACCCGCCAGCTTGTTGAAGAGCTCGAGCGCCAGATGCGATCCCGAACCGTTGCCCGACGAGCTGCAATTCAATTCGCCCGGCCGTGCTTTGGCGAGCGCAATGAGCGCCTTCACGCTCGTCACCGGCAGCGAGCGGTGCACGACGAGCAGTTGCGGCAGTGTCGCGATGACGCTGACGCCCGCAAAATCGCGCAGCGGATCGTAGGGCGGGCTCTTCATGAGCATCGCCGCAATCAGCCCGCTTTGCGCGAGCATCGCGAACGTGTAGCCGTCGGGGGCGGCGCGCGCGAGGGTCGCGAGCCCGATCGTGCTGTTGGCGCCCGGCCGGTTCTCGACGTACACGCGCTGGCCGAGCCCGTTGCTCGCGTAGTCGGCGACCGCGCGCCCCATCAGGTCGAGATTGCCGCCGGGCTGCACGGATACGATCAGGCGGATCGGCTTGGCCGGATACGCGGGCGTTTGTGCATGTGCGGCAGTCGCCGTCAGCGCAATTGCCGGCGCAAGTATGAAGGCGAAATGATGAAGGATGAAATTCTTAACCCGCAGGCTCCGCCTTTCTCCTGTATTAATCGCTGTTGATTTTTTCCTCATCCTTCATCCTTCCGCCATCATCCTTCACGTTTTTACCCTCACCCTGTGCCGCGATGCGCGTCTTCATTTCGCGCGCCGCTATCGTGTAACCGCCGTCGCCGCCGTCGATGAAATGAACGTGGCGATAGTCGGACGCCGACTCGACCAGACAAGTCATGAGCGCGGTGTCGGAAACGTGGATGCCGTAATTCAGTTCGCCGCGCGCCGCGCGCGCGTCGAGATGCGCGCGGACCAGCGCGATGCGCTCGACCGCGCAATCCAGCACCATCGACAGCGTGTCGTCATATTTCGAAAAATCGGTGTTGCGCGTCATTTCCGCGCGATAGCGCCCGGGATCGAATCCGCCGACCGCAATGCCGGTGCGGAATATCAGCCACGCGACGAAAGTCCGCACCATCAGCGCGACCACGCGCAACGCATACGGCAGAGGCCCGTCCGCGGCGCGCGCTTCGAGCAGCAGCGAGCGGGACGGCCACTTGGTCTTCAGGTTCTCGAGCGTTACCGGGTTTACCCCGCGTCCGTCGGGATCGGCGATCGCGAGTATGCGGTCGTGCGCTTCGCGCAGATCGACGGCGCCGCAGACGATCAACGCGACCATCTTGCCGCGCGCCGATTTCAACGGCGCCCAGCGGCAGTAAAGCCCGCCGAGATCGGGCGCGCCGCCATCGCCCGCTTCCGCGATCGCAATGCTCTGCGGCGGGATGGCCGGGTCGCGCCCCTTGATCGCGTCTTCCAGCAATTGCACGCCGCCGCCCAGAAACAGGCCGAACGAATTGCCGGGTGTGGGCTCGTAGCGCGCGACCAGCACGTCGCGCCCGCGCCGCCGGATCTCGCCGACCGTCATGACGCCGGCGCGCAGCGTCAGGTCGTAAGTAGCGCGCGCGAACGCGCAGGTCCGGGCGAGCGCAACGCGCGCGTTCTCCGCGTGATCCGGCGGGATCAGCAGCACGGCGCCGTCGCCGCCGAACAGAAAGGGAATAGTTTCGCCGCGGCAGACGTTGCGCACCGCCGCGATGCCCGCCGCGCCGGCGAGATTGACGAGCTGATAGCGGCCGGCTTCGACCGCGCGCGTCGACGACTCGACATCGGTCACCGCGAGCAGCCAGTCGGCCGGCGCCGGCGCGTAATAGCGCGCGTCAAAGCTGTCGACGGTGCCGTGAAAAGGCGTCAGGGACTCGAAGAAATTCGCGCCGTTCCGCATCGCTTTCCCATGCAATCGCAAGACCGCAAGCACTACTTCACGCGCCGGAACCGCCGGCGAACAGCGGTCGGGTCGTTTACTTAGCCTTGCGGCGTGACGGACGAGCCTGCGTCGCCGCGGCCGGCGCCGCCGGGCGCGGCGCCAGCACCATCTGGGTCTGCGTGACGACCGCGACGACGCGTCCGTCAGCATTTTTCAGCGTCGTCTGCCACACGTTGGTGCTGCGCCCGATGTGCAGCGGTTTCGACACGCCGGTGATCATGGGCGCCGCGCCGGCCACGAAGAAGTTGGTTTTCGATTCTAGCGTCGTGGTCAGATGCCCCGGCGGCAGATTGAAAACCGTGCCAACCGCGCCCATCGCGTCGGCGAACGCCATCAGCGCGCCGCCGTTCACACGGCCGTTGCGGTTCATATGGCGCTCGTCGATCGGCATTTCGGCTACGATCTTTTTCTTCGACAACGACACGATGCGCATGCCGAGCGTGCGCGCCACACCGTTCTTCATCACGCGGTGCGGATCGTGCGGCAGGTGCGCGGGGGATTTCCTGACTGTTTTTTTCTTCGCCATGATCAGATCTTCCACCCTAGCCATTCGCACACCGCGCGCCCCATGATCCAGTCCTTGTCGCTCGCGGTGAGCCACGGGATCTCTTCGGTGAACATCGTCACGTGCTGGCGGTACGGGATCGGCGAGCGCGAGAGGTCGGTGCCCCAGAACATGCGTTGGGGCCCGAACGCGTCGTACACGCGGCGGATGTGGCCGTGCAGTTCCTTGTACGGATACTTCGCGGTGGAGTAGCACGGCAGCGCGCTCACTTTCGCCGCAACGTTCGGACGCTTCGCGATCGCAAGCAGCAGGTCGAGATCCTGGAACGCCGCCGCGTCCTTCGTATTGCTCGGAATCGACAGGTGATCCATCGTGATCTTCAGCGCCGGAAATTTCTGCGCGACGATATCGATCAAATGCACGAGCTTGTGCGGCACGAGCACGTAGATCGGCACGCCGTTCTTCTCCGCCTCGCCCCACACCCAGTCCATATGGCCTTAGGTGAGCAGCGTGACGAGCTGGGGAATGTGAAAGGTAAAGCGCAGGCCGAGCATGCCGGGCTGCTTGCGCCACGCTGCGAGTTGGCCGCGCGACTTCGGGTCTTCGGGATCGAGCCGGCCCATGACGGCGTAGCGGTTCGGATGCGCAGCAGACGCAGCGATGCCGAGATCGTTGCGATCGCCCTCCCACGACGGCGGCACGATGATAACGCGGTCCACACCCGCTTCGTTCATCTCGCGCAAGAGGTCGTCGGCGCCCAGCGGAATCGGGCGCTGCGGCGGCGCGCGCTTGGGCCACGGGCGCTGCGGCGTGTCAGCCCCCCAGATATGAACTTGCGAATCGACGACCAGCATGCCTGCTCCCTGTTATGTGCAAATTGGACTGCAGAGTTTAACTTAGAATTTATTAAAAAATTCGAACTGTAGCCACAGAGGGCACAGAGATCACCGGGGAAAAGCTCAGAACGAACTCTTTTTCGTTTTCGCATTTCTCTGTGTCCTCTGTGCTGTCTGCGGCTTGCATTTGACTTTACGCTCCACCGATCACGATCGACAACATGCCGATCGATGCGTTCTGAATACCGTCGACCACGACCGCTGCGGACTCGCTTTGGTCCTGCAGGCCGAGTATGTAAAGCAGCGGCAGGTAATGCTCGGGCGTGGGAATGGACATCCGCGCATCGTTGCCCAGGCTCTGGTATTCCACGAGCGGCGCATGCTCGCGCTTCTCCACGCGCCCGCGCGCCGCGTCGTTGAAGCGCACCGCCCAATCGTACGGGGGCGCGTCGTCTTTCCAGTTGAGCGCGCCGAGGTTGTGCACGACGTTGCCGCTGCCGACGATGAGCACGCCTTCGTCGCGCAGCGGCGCGAGCCGTTTGCCGAGGTCATAGTGGAACGCCGGCGGTTGGGTCGCATCGATGCTCAACTGCACGATCGGAATGTCGGCTTGCGGATACACGTGCGCGAGCACCGACCACGTGCCGTGATCGAGGCCCCAGTCTTCGTCGGCGCGCACCGCGAGCGGCGCAAGCACCTCGCGCACGCGCTGCGCAAGCGCAGGGCTCCCCGGCGCGGGATACTGAAAATCGAACAGCGCCTGCGGAAAGCCGCCGAAATCATGGATGGTCGGCGGCGTCTGCATCGCGGTCACCGCCGTGCCGCGTATGTACCAATGCGCCGATACGGCAAGTATCGCGGTCGGACGCGGCACCTCGCGGCCGAATTGACTCCACGCCTCCGTGTAGCGGTTGTGCGCGAGCGTATTCATCGGGCTGCCGTGGCCAATGAACACCGTTGGCATGCGTTGCTTAATCAAGTTCGAATCGACCTTAACTTAATTTCCAAACATTGCCCCCACCCTAGCCCTCCCCCGCGCGTTGCACGCGCAAGGGAGGGAATCTTTAGAGCTTCTTCCCCTGCAATGCGGGGGAAGGTGGGGATGGGGGCGAACTGCAGCACTGAATGCGGTTCTACATTACTTCAGCACGATCGGATTGATCGGCGAGCCGACCGCGCCGGTGATCGGCAACACCGGCGCGCAGAACAGGAACTCGTAGACCTTGTCCTTCGCGCAGTCGGCGGCGAGATCCTTGAGATAAAAAATTTCGCCCATCCAGATGCCGATCATCGGAATCACGATCCAGTGCCACGGCTGGAACGCTTCGGTGCTTTCGTTCGGCCGCACTTCGCAGCCCCACGTGTCGAGGCAGATCGCCGCGATCTGTTTGCGGTGTATCCACTCGGCGGTTTCGAAGCGCAGCCCCGGCGCGTCGCCCGCCGCGTACGTGCCCCAGTCGCCGCGCGCGAGGCAATGCTCCATCTGGCCCGTGCGCACGATCACGAAATCGCCGCGCTTGATCTCGACGCCCTGCGCTTTCGCGCATTGATCGAGTTCGTCGTTGCCGATGCCGTAGCCGTCTTCGAGATAATCGGCGCCTTTGAAGCGCGGAATATCTAGCAGCACGCCGCGGCCGATCATGCCCGCGCGCGCCTTATGAATGCCGTTTTTCTTGGCGCCGGTCGAATCGACGAGCCGCGCGTCGTAGCCGTTCCACATCGTCTCGCCGTAGAAAATATGACCGAGTCCGTCCCATTGCGTGCCGCATTGCAGCGGCATCGTCACCATGTCGTCGGCGTAGCGCAGCCCCGCCTTGTCGTGACGCCCCGCCACCGCATCGGTGCCGGTCGCGAGCATCGTGTGAATCGGATTGAAGCGCCCGCCCCAACCCGTCCGCTGCGGGCCTTCCTGGTCGAAATTAAGCCCGAGCGAAAACGATAGTCCCTTCTTTACCAGCGCCGCGGCTTGCAAGCGATCGGCCGGCTTCACGTAATTGAGCGTGCCGAGTTCGTCGTCGTTGCCCCACTTGCCCCAGTTCTTCACGCGCTCCGCCATCGCCTTGATCGCGTCCATCCTGACGTCCTGCTTGACGACGTTCCTGGGAACCATTTTCATGGGCGCATTAGCCTTCGCTTGTGACATTGCTATACTCCTCCGGGCTTGGGGGATGGCCGGTGACTGCCGCCGGCCCCGATGCTTTTTTTCGAATTGGTATTCTAAAACTTGAACCCGTCGTTGTCGTGCGGTTTCGTGGCCTGCGCCATCGCGAGCGCGCCGGCCGCTTTCGCGCAAACGTATCCCGCCAAACCGATCCGCATCATCGCCGCCCAATCGGCGGGCGGCGGCACGGATCTGTTCGCGCGCATGCTCGGCCAGAAAATGTCCGAGAACTGGAAGCAGCCGGTCGTCATCGAAAACCGGCCCGGCGCCGGCGGCACCATCGGTAACGAAATCGCCGCGAAATCGGCGCCGGACGGCTACACGCTGATCCTCGCGACGGCGGGCCAGATGGTGATCAACCAGAACCTCTATCCCGACTCGGGCCGCGACCCGCTCAAGGAACTCGCGCCGATCGCGCTGTTCGCCACGTCGCCCCTGGTACTCGTCGTGCATCCGTCGGTGCCGGCGCATTCCGTGAAGGAATTAATTGCAATCGCCAAAGCCGCGCCGAATCGCCTCAATCACGGCTCGGGCGGCGGCGGTTCGCCCGCGCATCTCGCGGCGGAATTATTCAAGTCGATGACCGGCACGCAAATGACGCACGTGCCGTTCAAAGGTGTGGCGCCCAGCGTAACGGCGGTGATTGCCGGACAAATCGACCTGACGTTTGCTTCCGTCGCCGCAGTCTTGCCGCAGGTAAAAGCGGGTCGCCTGCGCGCGCTTGCGGTATCGACACCCGGGCGTTCGCAAATCGTACCGGACCTGCCGACGGTCGCCGAGGCCGGCGTGCCCGGCTACGATGTGACGACATGGTTCGGCGTATTCGGGCCAGCGGCGCTGCCCAAAGACATCATTGCGAAGCTTAACGGCGAAGTGGTCCGCATCCTTGCTCTGCCCGACGTGCGCGATCGCCTTTTTAGCGAAGGCGCTGAGACCAGCAAACTCTCCGTCGATGAATTCGGCGCATTCGTGCGCGCCGACGCGGCGCGCTGGGCCAGAGTGATCAAGTCGGCGGGCATCAAGGCGGACCCGACCTGAGCAGGCGCGGGAACGAAATATCAAGAGGAGCAGCAATGAACAAGGTGAAACAAAAACTGGCGTCGGGCGAAGTCGTCACGATGTTCAATCCGGATTTCCCTTCGCCGCGCCTGCTCGAGTACGTCGCCGCGTTCGGGCTCGACGTCGCGTTCATCGACGCAGAGCGCCAGAGCTACGATTTCGAGCGCATCGAGGAAATGGCGCGCGCCGCGCGCGCCGCCGGTATTACGTCGGTCGCGCGGCCGTGGATGAACGACCCGGGGCTCATTACGCGTTACCTGGATTGCGGCGTAGGCGGCATCAAGGTGCCGCACGTCGAAGATGGAAAAACCGCGCAGGCGATGCTCGACATCGTGCGCTACGCACGCCCGAAGGACCACGCCGACAAAATCGTCGTCATCATGGTCGAATCGCCGTCCGCAATCGCGAACATCGGCGAGATCGCCGAGGTGCCCGGCATCGACGTGATCAACATCGGCACCAACGACGTGGCGCACGCCGCCGGCCATCCCGGCGAGCCCGAGCATCCGGAAGTCCAGGCGTTGGTCGACGATGCGATCGCGCGCATTCTGAAAGGCGGCAAAACCGTCGGGCTCAACGTGATGAGCAACTGGGAAAAGCGCATTCCGTATTTCCACGGCAAGGGCGTGCGCTGGTTCAACGTGCACGTGAACACCTTCATCACGCGCGGCGCGAACCAGTACGCGGAGTTGATGAAGCGCAGCGCCGGCGCATGATCAAACCCGCGCTTATTTCGCTCTTGGTGTTCGCGGTGAGTCCTGCATCGGCGCAGGTTGCCGCGTATCCGAATAAACCGATACGCCTGATCGTGCCGGTGGCACCGGGCGGCGGCACCGACATCGTCGCGCGGTTGATTGCGCAGGGTCTTTCGGAGCGCTGGGGCCAGTCGGTCGTCGTCGACAACCACGGCGGTGGCGGCGGCGTCATCGGCGTGACGATGGTCGTCAAGGCGCCCGCCGACGGCTACACGATGCTGCTCGGGAGCAACGGCCACATCACGTTCGCGCCGGCGCTCTATCGCAACCTGCCGTATGACACGCAGAAGGATCTCGCGCCGATCTCGCTCGCGGCGAACCAGCCGTTCGTGCTTGCGGTACATCCGTCGCTGCCCGCGCGTTCGGTCAAAGAACTGATCGCGCTCGCCAAAAGGAATCCCGGCGGCATCACTTATGGCTCGGGCGGCACCGGCGGCGCATCGCATCTGGGCACCGAGCTATTGCAGATCTCGACCGGAACCCGGATGGTGCACGTGCCGTATAAAGGAACAGGGCCCGGCATGACCGCGCTCTTGTCCGGCGAAGTGCAGATCGCGATCATCGGCGTCGCGACCGTCCTGCCGCACATGAAGACCGGCAAGATCCGCGCGCTCGCGGTGACCGGCGCAAAGCGCTCGCAGGCGGCACCCGACCTGCCGACGATCAGCGAAGCCGGCGTGCCCGGCTACGCATTCGACGTATGGTATGGGCTGCTCTTCACCGGCGGCACGCCGCGCGACATCGTAAATAAGACAAACGCCGAGATTGCACGCGTGCTCAAATCGCCGGCCGTCGCCGAGCGCTATGCAAGCGCCGGTCTCGAACCGGCCGTCACCACGCCCGACGAGTTCGCCGCCATGATCAAAGACGAAATTCCGAAGTGGCAGAAGGTGGTCGCCGCTGCCGGACTCAAACCCGAATGAATAAACCTAAGGAAGAAGGCGGAAGGATGAAAGGTCCTTATCTGCGTTCGTCGGCGTTTATCTGCGGCCAACCATGATCTGGATTTTTGAATAATCTTGAGGAGCGGCAATGAAAGACAAACTCGCGGAATTAATGAAAGACGAACTTTTCGCCAAAGGCTATGAAATCCGCCGCCGGGCGTTCGGCGACGACGTTGTCGAAGCGGACGCCGCGGTGCGCATGAACGACGAATTCCAGCGCCCGATGTGGCAGCACGGCATCCAGGCCGCGTGGGGACTTCTGTGGTCGCGGCCGGGTCTCGACGCCCGCGCGCGCAGCATCGCGACCTTGAGCGCGCTCGTCGCGCTCAACGTGCCCGATGAAATCGAAAAGCACGTGCGCGCCGCCGTCAGCAACGGCCTCACGGAAGTCGAGCTGCGCGAACTGTTGCTGCACCTGTCGACCTACTGCGGATTTCCCAAAACCGCGTCGGCGTTCAAGATCGCAAGCGCAGTAATGAAGGAACCGGCGACGAAAAAGAAGGCAGAAGAGAACGCGAAGGCCGCAAAGAAATAATCGCCCTACACCGCCACTTCTCCCTCGGCCGCAAACTGCAATCTCGCCAGGTGCGCGTAAAGGCCATTCGCGCGCAGCAGTTCGTCGTGCGTGCCGACCGAGTGGATGCGGCCGCGGTCGACGACGATGATGCGGTCGGCATGACGCACCGTCGCGAGCCGATGCGCGATGACGAGCGTAGTGCGGCCGGACTCCAATTTCTCCAGAGCCGCCGCGACGAGACGCTCGCTTTCGGCGTCGAGCGAGCTGGTCGCTTCGTCAAGCAATAGTATCGGGCGGTCGGCGAGCAGCGCGCGCGCAATCGAAATGCGCTGGCGCTGACCGCCGGACAGCTTGACGCCGCGCTCGCCGAGATCGGTGTCGAAACCCTGCGGCAGGCGCTCGATGAATTCCATCGCCTGCGCGGCGATGCACGCTTCGCGCACTTGCGCGTCGCTCGCGTCCGGACGCCCGAAGCGCACATTCTCCGTGACGCTCGCAGCGAAGATCACCGGGTCCTGCGGCACCAGCGCGATCGCGCGGCGCAATTCATGCGGATCGCAATGCCGGATGTCCGCGCCATCGACGAGTATGCGGCCGGACAGGGGATCGTAAAAACGCAGGATCAGCGCGAACACCGTGGACTTGCCGGCGCCGGAAGGTCCGACCAGCGCGACACGCTCGCCGGGACTGACGGTGAACGACACCGGTCCCAGCGCGTTTGTTTCCCGACGCGTCGGATACGCGAACGTCACTTCATCGAAACGGATCGCGCCCGTCACTCGCTCTGGCAAGCGGATCGACGGTTCCGCTACGATCAACGCGGGCTTGACGTCGAGCAATTCCATCAGCCGCTCGGTCGCGCCCGCCGCGCGCTGTATCTCGCCCCACACTTCAGAGACGACGCCGGCGCTGGCGGCGACAATGGCCGCATAGAACACGAACGCCGACAGTTCGCCCGCCGTAAGCCGCCCCTCGAACACATCGTGGCCGCCGACCCACAGGATTACGCCGACCGCGCAAAATCCGATCAGCATCACCAGAGAAATGAGCCACGCTTTCACGCGGATGCGATCGACGCCGGCTTCGTAGGCCGCTTCAGTCGCCGCGCTAAAGCGCTCGTTGGTGCGCTCTTCATGCCGGTACGCCTGCACCGTGCGGATTTCGTGCAGCGACTCGTCGATATGCGCCGTCACGTCGGCGACACGGTCCTGGTTCAAGCGCGAGAGGCTGCGCACGCGCCGCCCCATCAGCAGGATCGGGATCAGCGTCGCCGGCACGCCGAGCACGATGAACGCGGCGAGCTTGGCGCTGGTCGCAAACAGCATCACCAGCGAGCCCAGCATCATCAGCCCGTTGCGCAGGAACATCGACACGCCGAAGCCGATCACCTGGCGCATCTGCTCGCTGTCGTTGGTGAGCCGCGAGGAAATCTCGCCGGTGCGCGATGCGTCGAAAAACGCCGGCGACAGCGTCAACACGTGCGCGAACGCGGCCTTGCGCAAATCCGCGATCACGCGCTCGCCCACGCTCATCATCAGGTAGAAGCGCGTCCACGTCGCGCCTGCGAGCAGCACGGACACGCCCACGACCGCGGCAAGCGCGACGTTGAGCAAATGCGGATCATGGCTGCCGAAGCCGGCGTCGATTACATGGCGCAGGCCCTGCCCCAGCGCGAGCACGCAACCGGACGCGGTGACGAGCGCTATGAACGCGATGATCACGCGCCCCTTGTATGGCGCGAGAAAGCGCCACAAACGCGCGAGGTGCCTGATCTGGCCTTTCGGCGGCGGAACCGGAATCAAAATCCGACACTCTGCAAAAATGCCTCGACCACGGGCCGCCAGACGGCCATGCCGGAAACGAACAGCACGTGGCCGTTCGCCTGATACGGCGGCAGGATCTGCAGTTCCGCGCGCCCGCCCGAGGAGATGAAACCCGCATGCCACGAGCGCGCGTGGTCGGGGCCGAAGAATTGATCGTTCTCGGTGTAAATCCACAACATCGGGGCGCGCGCCGTTTTGCCCGCTTCGGAATAGACCTCGAGCAGCTTGTCGGCTCTGCACGGCACGCCCGGATGCCGCATCGGATCGCCGCCATGGCCGCCCGCAAAATTGACCGCCGCTACGAGCCCCGCCGGCGCCGCCGCGGTGACGCCGACCGTCAGGAAGCCGCCGACCGATTGCCCGATCAGGATGAAGCGCGCGGGATCGACAAACTTCTGCGCTTTCGCGTAACTGATCGCGGCAAGCACGCTCTCGACGCCGCCGGTCATCGCGTCCCGGTACGCGGGATTGGCGCAGTTGTAATTCGTCTCGACGTCGGCGCCGCCCGTCGAGCCGTAACCGCGGCGCGTGGGCACGATCACGACGAACCCCTTGCGCACGAGCCAGCGCGACTGCTCGCTGTAGCGCCAGCGCGGCACCTGCGCGCGCTCGACCGGCGTGCCGGCGCGGCCGTGGCTGATGATCGCAAACGGAAACGGCCCGTCGCCGTCGGGCTTGAACAGGGTGGCGACCATGTGCTCCCCCGTTTCCGCGCCGTTCACGCGCACGGGGATGTCGATGACCGTTTCGTTGATGTCGGCGGCGAACGGCGGCCCGCCCTGCGCCCACGCGCCCGTGCAGGCAATCAACGCGAAAATCCAGACGGGCGCGCGCATCAATCCACCACGAAGAATTTCGCGCCGCTGCGCGTGAAATTGCGGTGGCGCTCGGCGGCGTCCGCGACCTGGAAGCTCATGCCCGGCGTCAGCGTAAATTTGCGGCCGTCCTCGAGTTCGATTTCGAGCTCCCCCTCCACGCAGAAGAACACGTGCCCCTTGGAACACCAATAGCCCGTCAAATAGCCGGGCGTGTATTCCATCATGCGCACGCGCACGTCGCCGCATTGCTGCGTGCGCCAGTAGGAGGTGCCGGTCGCGCCGGGATGCTCGGTGCGCTCGATTTTCGACCAGTCGGTGACGCCGAATGGAAAGCCGGACAAATGCATGGTTCAAGCTCGGTAAATGTTGCCTATAATTATGCACCTTGCGCGCTCGACCGCCGCGGGCTTCTTTGCGATACTTGCCGCATAGAATACAAGGGAGGAGATTCATGCGTAACCGCTATTTTATTGCGCTCGCCGCCGCCTTCATCGCGGCTACGGCGAGTGCGCAACCCTATGCTTACGTGCCCAACGAAAAATCCGGCACGGTCTCCGTCATCGACACCGCAACCGACCGCGTCACCGGAGAAATCAAGGCGGGCGAGCGGCCGCGCGGCATCGCGGCGAGCCCCGACGGCAAATTTCTATACGTCAGCGACCAGCCGCAGCGCGCACTGAACGTGATCGACGTCGCGAAAAAATCCATCGTCGCCAAGATCGAGCTCGGCGAGTCGCCGGAAGGCGTGGGCATCTCGTCCGACGGCAAATGGGTGGTCGTCGCGGTCGAGGAGAGCAACAGCGTCGCGTTTATCGATACGGCGACCAACAAGTTGACGCTTAATCTCAAGGTAAAAGGCAAGAACCTAGACCAGGTTGACTCTCTTGAAGTAGAAGATGATGAACTGGTAAAAATTACGATTGATGAGAAAACTCCCGGTGAAATTAAAGGTGATATTACGGTAGCGCCAGATCACCCC
>CAZEAX010000064.1:0-14778 GCA_964510405.1 uncultured Streptomyces sp.
GGCTCGACACCGCGCTGTTCCGCCATCTGTTTGGTGTGTTCATGATCGCTTATAGTGGCTACATGCTCATGCGCCCGCGCATTCCCGTCCTGCAGTTGCGCCCGGGCATCGCGCGCGCCGCGGATGGCGCGGTGGGATGGGTCAGCGGCATCCTCGGCGGCTTCGCGCTCTTGCATGGCACGTTGCCGACGATCTGGTGCGGGCTGCGCGGTTGGGACAAGCGCCGCAGCCGCTACATTTATCAGCCGTACATCCTGATCACCGGCGTGCTCGTGATGCTGTGCGTGGGCACGACCATCAAGTTCGAGAAGTCGGAGCTGATCCTGCCGCTGGCCGTCGCCGCGCCGGCGATGGCGCTCGGGCTGTGGGCCGGCACGCGCGTATTCGACAAGATCAGCGAAGAACTTTTCCGGCGCCTGATCTTGTGTTTGATACTCGCTTCGGGAATTTCGCTGCAATTCTAGAGAAGGTTGGAAAATCCATGCGTCAGGGTAAACGGGATTCAAAAGTTCCATTCGGCTTCGTCGAACTGCCCGCCGCGCGCAGCCAGCATAAGCCGCGCAAGACGGGAATTACGATGGTCGCCGATTTCGGCCTGCCCTATGTGCAAGTGGACGACCTCGTGACCCTGGCCGACCGCTATATCGATCTCGCGAAAATCGCGGTTGGCACGTCGCGCCTGTACGATCTCGCGTACCTGCGTAAGAAACTCGCGCTGTACCGCAGACACCGCATCCGGCCGTTCATCGGCGGCCAGTTCCAGGAATACGTATTCGCGACGTACGGCGAGAAAATGCTGCGGCCGTTTCTGCTCGAAGCCAAGCGCGTTGGTTTCGACGTCGTCGAAGTTTCCGACAACTGCGTGGAACTGACGCCGCGCCAGCGCCGCGCGCAAATCCGGCTGGCGGTCGAGTGCGGGCTGGCGGTCTTCGGCGAGGTGGGCTCCAAAGACGCCAAGAACGACGCCGCGCTGCTGGTGTCGCAGGCCGAAGATTGTTTTGCCGCGGGCGCGGAACTCGTGCTGGTCGAGGCGGCCGAGCTGATCGTCAACGGCAAGCCGAAAATGAAACTCATCAACGGGCTGCGCAAAGGGCTCGACATGTCGCGCGTGCTGATCGAGCTGCCGGGTCCGTGGATTTCCAACATCACGCTGTCGGTCGTCGAGGACATGAAAAAATTCCTCGTCGGCGAGTTCGGGCCGGACGTCAACATCGCCAACGTGATGCCGGCCGACATCATGGAGACCGAGGCGTTGCGTGTGGGGCTCGGTGTGGTGGGGCCGCAAGTTTCGCGCAAGGGAAAGTAAACGCCATGCCGCATTCAACTTATTTCGCCGAACGCATGGGCACTGCTGCAATTTCGCCGCAGGGCGAATTCGAAGCCGGCAGCTTCCAGTCGTTCACGCTCACCTACACGGCCGGCTATTTCGGCATCGACGACACCGGCTCGCTCAAAATCGTGCACCGCTTCGCGTCCGACATGGGACGTCCGCAGTTCACGGACCCCAAGGGCTGGAACTACACGACCGTCGAGGCGAGCAACGGCGCGGTGCTGGAGGTCAAGTACGACGGCAAGATGAATATCCGGCCGTGGGACAAGACGCTGTTCATTCGCGTGGTGCGCGGGTTCCTGCGCGAAAACGACCGGATCATCGTGCGCTTCGGCGACACGCGCCAGGGCTCGCCCGGAATCCGCATGCAGACGTTCAACGAGCCGACGTTCGAATTTCGCGTGCTCGTCGACGCGTGGGCGACGTACAACTACGTCGAACTGCCGGTGCAGCCATTTATCTCGGTGGTGGCCGGGCCGCCGGTGCTTTACAAGGCGATTCTGCCCACGCTGCGCGTGCAGGGTAAGCCGTTCAAGCTCGGCTTCAAGGGCGAGGACAAGTGGGGCAATCCCTCGCATGTAGTGAGCGGTACATTCAGCCTCAAAGCGAATTTGCCGGTCGACGGACTCCCGCCGACCCTCGCGATGAAGCCCGGCGAGTATTCGAAAATCCTCGATGGCCTGACTTGCGCCACGACCGGTGATCTCCTGATCGAAGTGCGCGATGCCGCGGGCAAGTTGGTATGCACGAGCAATCCGCTGCGCATAGTTGAGAAAGCATCGTTGCTGCCGTACTGGGCCGATCTCCATGGCCAGTCGGAAGAAACGATCGGCACGAACTCGGCGCGCGAACTGATCGAATTCGCGCGCGACCGCGCATTCCTCGATGCGATGAGCCATCAGGGCAACGATTTCCAGATCACGACGCCGTTCTGGAACGAGCTCAACAAACTGAGCAAGGAATACAACGCCGACGGCCGCTTCATCATGTTCCCCGGTTACGAATGGTCGGGCAATACGGGGCTCGGCGGCTACCGCAACGTGATGTTCCTGAACGAGGGGCGGCAGATCCATCGCTCGCATCACGCGCTGATCGACGATCTTTCCGACGTCAAAACCGACGCCAACAGCGCGGACGATCTCTTCACGATGCTGAAGGGCGAAGACGTCATCGTGTTCGCGCATATCGGCGGGCGCTATGCGGACATCAAGATGGCGCACGACGCGCGCATCGAACGCAGCGTCGAAGTGCATTCCGACTGGGGCACGTTCGAATGGCTCGTGCACGATGCATTCGAGCAGGGTTACCGCGTCGGCATCCTCGCGAATTCCGACGGCCACAAAGGCCGCCACGGCGCGAGCCATCCGGGTGCGTCGCTGTTCGGCGCGTACGGCGGATTGTCCTGTCTTATGGCGACCGGCTTGTCGCGGCAGGAATTGGCCGACGCATTGCGTAAACGCCATCATTACGCGACCACCGGCTGCCGCGTGTTCCTCGATACGCACGCGACCTTCGCCGCCGACGCCGAACTCTACGCCGACGATCCGAATCTCGGGGCGACCACCAGTAAAAAGGTGAGAAGCGCGATGATGGGCGACATCCTGCGTTCCGGCGAGCGTGAAGTCACATTCAATATCGACGTGCACGCGTCGGCACCGATCGAGCGCATCGAAATCCGCAACCGGCTGACCACGCTCGAAACGTTCCGGCCGTTCGCGGAAGAATCGCTCGGCCGCCGGATCCGCGTGATCTGGGAAGGGTCCGAATACCGCGGCCGCGGCCGCCAGACCGTGTGGGACGGCGGCTGCACGCTGACCGGCAACAGCTTCGAGAAAGTGCGCACGATCAATTTCTGGAACCTCGACAAGAAACTCGAGCAGCCGGCGCCCGGCGAATTGAAATGGGGCGGACTGACGACGGGCGGGTTTGCCGGTTTCGATGCGTGGCTTGCCGATCCGCAGGCCGGCACGCTGAAGATAGACACCGCGCTCGTCAAAACCGAAATCAAGGTCGCCGATATCGGCATGCACGATTGCGTGTTCGCGAACGGCGGCATCAAGCGCCAGCTCCGCGTATTTCGCATGCCGGATGAGAACACGCACACACGCGTGCAGCTCGAGCGCCGCATCGCGCTGACGGATCAAGGCGACAACGCACTGTACGTGTGCGTGACGCAGGAAGACGGTCACCTGATCTGGTCGAGCCCGATCTATATCTTCCGGTAGAAGTGGTGGGGAACGTTGTAAACTACGCAGGGATTAATCGGGTCGGGCAGTTCAGGAATTCCGGAGGAACTATGCGTGTTGTTCAAGGTCTGGTGGTGTGCGCCGCCGCACTCGCTTCGGCATCCGTCGCGGCGCAGAGCTACCCGGGCAAACCCGTACGTATCATCGTGCCGTTCGCGCCGGGCGGCGCCACCGACATCGTGACGCGCGTGGTCGCGCAGAAGTTGAACGAGATCTGGAATCAACAGGTGATCGTCGATAACCGCGCCGGCGCCGGCGGCAACATCGGCGGCGAGCTTGCCGCGAGAAGCGCCCCGGACGGCTACACGTTGTTCATGACTTCCGGTTCGATCGTGACCGCGAACCAGCACATTTACAAAAAAATGCCGTTCGATCCGGCCAGGGACCTGGTGCCCGTGACCAACGTCGCGAGCGGTCCGCAGGTGTTGATCGTGACGCCGACTTTTCCGCCGAAAACGGTCAAGGAATTTATCGAACTCGCGAAGGCGCGGCCGGGCCAGATTTCGTACGGCTCCGCGGGGTATGGCAGCCAGACGCATCTCGCCGCGGAAAATTTTCTGTACGCGGCAAAAATCGAGGTTGTGCACGTGCCGTATAAAGGCGAAGCGCCGGCGATAGTCGATACCATGGCGGGGCAGGTGCCGTTCTCCACGCCCAATCTCGCGGCCGCGATCAATTACATCCAGCAAAAGAAGCTGCGCGCGCTCGGCGTGACGAGCAAGCAGCGTTCGCCGCAATTGCCCGACGTGCCGGCGGTTGCGGAGACGCTGCCCGGATTCGAGAACCTCGGCTGGTTCGGCTTCATGGTGCCGACCGGAACGCCGAAAGAAGTCGTCGACAAAGTCTATCGCGATACCGCGAAGGCGCTCGAAGCCGCGGACATCAAGGGCCGCTTCGAAGGGTTGGGCATGGTGCCGGTCGGCAACAGTCCCGCCGACTTCACCAGGTACGTGCGCGAAGAGACGGAGCGCTGGGCGAAGATCGTGCGCGAGCGCAAACTGCAGGTCGATTGATCATAGATGCGGAGCGATTACGCCAGCATGGTGTCGAGGAACTACTCCTTCCCCTTGAAGGGGAGGAGGAGAAACGCGGCGCACGCGTTCGCGTGATGCGCCTGCCGAGAAGGAAATCATGAGCGAAGCCAAGCCGCTACTCGAAGTCGACGGCGTCACCCTTCAGTACAAGACCAAGGAGCACCTGGTCACGGCGACGTATCGCGTAGACTTCAAAGTCTACAAGTCCGACCGCTTCGTGATCCTCGGCCCGTCGGGCTGCGGCAAGTCGACGCTCCTGAAAGCCGTCGGCGGCTACATGCCGCCGACCGAAGGCCAGATGCGGCTGAACGGCGAAGTCGTGACGAAGCCGGGCGCGGACCGCGTGTTCGTGTTCCAGGAGTTCGACCAGCTGCTGCCGTGGAAAACGGTCAAAGAGAACGTGATGTTCGCGCTGACCGCGAGCGGGCGCCTTGCCGGCAAGGCGGCCGAGGACAAGGCGATGCAGTACATCGAAAAGGTCAGGCTCACGCAGTTCGCCAACAGCTATCCGCACACGCTGTCGGGCGGCATGAAGCAGCGCGTCGCGATCGCGCGCGGCATGGCGATGGAACCCGAGATCCTGCTGATGGACGAGCCGTTCGCGGCGCTCGACGCGCTGACCCGCCGCAAGATGCAGGAAGAGCTGCTGCAATTGTGGGACGACACGCATTTCACGGTGCTGTTCGTCACGCACTCGATTCCCGAAGCAGTGCTGATCGGCAACCGCATCCTGCTTTTGAGCCCGCATCCGGGCCGCGTCAAGGCGGAGTTGAACAGCGACGGCAAGGACCACGTCGGCGCCGACGGCAAGAAGCTCTCCGACGGCATTCACGACATGCTGTTCGCCGACAAGATCGAAGAGGAGGTAGCACCCCATGACTGACAGCGTATTGGTGCAGCGTCCGGAGTTCGTGCGCGAGGTCGAGACCAGCGCCTACGGCGTCGTCGAAAAGCCGCTTACCGCGTGGGAGAAGATTTTCAACAACGCGGCGGTGCGCAAAGGCATCCTGCTGCTGCTGCTCGCCGCGATCTGGCAGACCTATGCGACGGCGCTCGAAAATCCGCTGCTGTTCCCGAAGTTCAGCGACACGCTCGGCGCGTTTTACGACAACATCAAGAACGGCGTGCTGCTGCAGCGCGGCTGGTTCTCGATCAAGGTGCTGCTGATGGGCTACTTTGCGGGCATGTTCCTGGCGTCGGTGCTGACCGCGCTGGCGATCACCTCGCGCATCGGCAACGATTTGCTGGAAACGCTGACGGCAATGTTCAATCCGCTGCCGGCGATCGCGCTGTTGCCGCTCGCGCTGATCTGGTTCGGCCTCGGCAACGGCAGCCTCGTGTTCGTGCTCATCCATTCGGTGCTGTGGCCGGTCGCGCTGAACACCCATTCCGGTTTCCTGTCGGTCTCGCAGACCATGCGGATGGTCGGGCGCAACTACGGGCTTACCGGGCCGCGCTACGTGATGAAAATCCTGATCCCCGCGGCGTTTCCGAACATCCTGACCGGCATGAAAATCGGCTGGGCGTTCGCGTGGCGCACGCTGATCGCGGCGGAGCTCGTGTTCGGCGTGTCGTCGGGTTCGGGCGGGTTGGGCTGGTTCATCTACGAGAACAAAAACCAGCTCGAAATCGCGAACGTGTTCGCGGGGCTCTTCTCGGTGATCATCATCGGGCTGGTCGTCGAGAATTTCATATTCCGCAATATCGAACTGAAAACCGTGCGCAAATGGGGCATGCAGAGCTAAAGCGTGAAGGGCGAAGGGGGAAGAGTGAAGGGTAAAAGGCTAAAACCGTGAAAGTCGATCTGAAAGCAATCGAAGAGGCGTGCAAGGAACTCTACATACGCGCGGTCAAGATTTTGCCGCCCGATATCAAGGAAGGTTTTGCCCGTCTCGACAAAACTGAAACCGACGCGACCGGCAAGTCGGTGCTCGGCACCATGATCCGGAACATCAAAGTCGCCGAAGACACCAACAATTTGTTGTGCCAGGACACGGGCATTCCGATCTACAACGTCGTGATCGGCCGCGGGCTCGAGGTCGACGGTCACGCGCTGAAAGCGGCAATCGCCGCCGGCTGCGCGCGTGCGACGAAAGAACATCCGCTGCGCTCGTCCGTCGTGCATCCCGTCACGCGCACGAACGAGCACACGTCGTGCGGGCGCCTCGTGCCGGTCATCAACATCGATTTCTCGGACGAACCGGACACGCTGTCGATCGAGATGATTCCGAAAGGCAGCGGCTCGGAAAATAATTCGTGGCTGAAGATGGCGATCCCCGCCGACGGCGTCGACGCGGTGAAAACTTTCGTGATCGACTGTGTGCTCGATGCGGGCGGCAAGACCTGTCCGCCGACGATAGTCGGCGTCGGCGTCGGCGGCACCGCGGACCTATGCGTGCATCTGTCGAAAGTCGCGGCGACGCGTCCGCTGGGTTCGCATTGCAGCGATCCCGAGGGCGCCAAGCTCGAGACGGAGCTGTCCGCGGTCGTCAACCAGCTCGGCGTCGGCCCGCAGGGACTCGGCGGCGATTCGACGTCATTCGCGGTGCACGTAGAAACCGCCGCGACGCACATCACGATGAACCCGGTCGCGGTCAACATGCAATGCCACTCGGCGCGCCGCGCGCGCGCGACGTTCACGCCGGCCGGCTTGAGCTACGGATTCTGAGAGGCACTCCAATGGCCCATTACGATTTCAACATGCCGGTCTCCGAAGCCGACGTGCGCAAGCTCAAGGTCAACGATACGGTCACGCTGAACCAGACGCTTTTCGGCATTCGCGACGCGACGCTGATCCATATGTTCGACCGCGGGCGCACGACGCGCTTCGATCTCAAAGGCCACGCCGTCATCCACACGGCACCGAACGTGAAGTGGGTGGGCGAGACGACCGCGCATCCGTCCGGCTACGCGCCGATCTGCATCGGCACCACGACGAGCGCGCGCATGGAACGCTTCACGCGCCCGCTGATGGAACAGTATGGTGTCCGCATCGTGATCGGCAAAGGCGGCTTGTTCGCCGCATCGCAGGCGGCGTTCAAGGACCTGGGCGGCGTCTATCTCGCGATCATCGGCGGCGCCGCGGCGCTCGAGACGACGTGGGTCGAGCAGATCGAAGACGTCGATCTCGACGATCTCAATCCCGAGTCGCTGTGGAAATTCCGCGTAAAAAGCTTCGGCCCCCTGCTGGTCGCGATGGACAGCCACGGCGGCAATTTGTATACGAAGGTCAACGATGCCGCGCGCGACAAGCGTGCATCTGTGCTCGCGGCTTTGGGGGTCAAAAGCTGAAGACAATGTAACCGCCGATAAACGCCGATGTTTATGTCGGGCGGGTATTTGAATCTGCGTTCATCGGCGTTCATCTGCGGTTCAAACGAATTAAATGAAAACAATCAAAACTGACATTCTCATCCTCGGGTCGGGCGGCGCGGGCTTGTTCGCGGCGCTGCACGCCCACCAGAAGAACCCGGAGTTGTCCATCACCGTCGCGGTCAAGGGGCTGCTCGGTAAATGCGGCTGCACGCGCATGGTGCAGGGCGGCTACAACGTGGCGCTCGCCGAGGGCGATTCGATCGAGCGCCATTTCATGGACACCATAGAAGGCGGCAAGTGGCTGCCCGACCAGGACCTGGCGTGGACGCTGGTGAATGTCGCGATCGAGCGCATCCACGAACTGGAGAACGAACTCGGCTGCTTCTTCGACCGCAATCCCGACGGCACCATTCACCAGAAAGCGTTCGCGGGCCAGACGTTCGACCGCACCGTGCACAAGGGCGATTTAACCGGAATAGAAATCATCAACCGGCTTGCGGAGCAGGTGTGGGCGCGCGGCATCAACCGCCTTGAAGAACATCGCGCGGTCGAGTTCGTGAAGAACAAGGCGGGCGACGCGCTGGCCGGCGTGTTGATGATCAATGTGCGCACGGGCGAATTCGTGTTCGTGCAGGCGCAGGCCGTGCTGCTCGGCACCGGCGGCGGCCCGACGATGTACAAGTACCATACGCCGTCCGGCGACAAGACGTGCGACGGCATGGCGATGGCCCTGCGCGCGGGACTCACGCTGCGCGACATGGAGATGGTGCAGTTCCATCCGACCGGCCTGCTCGCGGGCACCGGCACGCGCATGACCGGCACGGTGCTTGAAGAGGGTTTGCGCGGCGCGGGCGGTTATCTGCTCAACGGCGACCAGCAGCGCTTCATGGACAAGTACGACGTGAAACTCGAGCGCGCGACCCGCGACATCGTGTCGCGCGGCATTTTCGCCGAGATGCGCGCGGGCCGCACGACACCCAACGGCGGCGTGTACATCGCCATGGGCCATCTTGGCGCCGACAACAACCGGAAAAACTTCAAAGGCATGGTCGACCGCTGCGCCGATTGCGGATTCGATCTCGCCGGCGGGCTCGTCGAAGTCGTGCCGACCGCGCATTACATGATGGGCGGCGTCGCGTTCAAGGCGGACTGCACGACGACGCTGCACGGTTTGTTCGTCGCCGGCGAAGATTCGGGCGGCGTGCACGGGGCCAACCGGCTCGGCGGCAACGGCGTGGCGAACTCGACCGTGTTCGGCGGCATCGCCGGCGACGTGCTGCCCGGCTGGGTCAAAGGCAATGGCGCGTTCAATGCGCCCGATCAGGATGCGCTCGACGCGGCGGCCGCGCGCTGCCGCGCGCCGCTCACGCGGCCTGCGGGCGATCTCAACGCGGTGCGCGAGACGCTTTATGACGTGATGTGGGACGACGTAGGCATCGTCCGCGACGTGGCCAGCATGAAGCGCGCGGAAGGCAAACTCGACGAACTCGACGCGCGGCTCGACGGCATCGGCGTCGAGTCCGGCGACCTCGCATTCAATCTGACCTGGCACGACTGGCTCAATCTCAAAAGTCAGATTCTGGTCAGCAAGTCGATCAACTTCGCAGCGATGGCGCGCGAGGATTCGCGCGGCGCGCATTACCGCAGCGATTTCCCCGACGTGCGCGATCTCGAGAACTCGCGCTATACCTGCGTGACGTGGGGCGACGGCAAATTCGACGTCGCGACCAAACCGGTGGTGTTCAGCCGCGTGAAGCCGGGGCAGACGCTGATCAAGGAATCGGCTGCCGCGTGAGACCAAGCGTTGCAACTATGTGCGCGCTGATCGCGGGCATCGGCACCGCGTGCGCGCAGGAGTATCCCGTGCGCGCGATCAGAATGCTCGTGCCGTTTCCCGCCGGCGGCGGCAGCGACACGATCGCGCGCGTGACCGCGCAAAAACTTTCCGCGGCCCTCGGCCAGCAGGTCGTCGTCGACAACCGCGCGGGTGCCTCCGGCAATATCGCGGCCGAAATCGCCGCCAAGGCGACGCCCGACGGCTATACGCTGATGTTCGCCAATTCGTCGCTCGCGATTACCCCCGCGGTGTACACCAGGCTCGCGTTCGATCCGGTGAAAGACCTGGTGCCGGTTTCGATGGTTTCTTCATATCCGTTTGTGCTGGTCGTGCATCCGACGCTGCCGGTCAAAAGCGTGAAGGAACTCATAGCTCACGCGAAGGCGAAGCCGGGCGAACTCACGTACTCCTCGGCGGGTGCGGGCACCATGTCGCATCTCGCGATGGAACTCTTTTCGCTGCGCACGGGCGTCAAGCTCACGCACCTGCCGTACAAAGGCGCGGCGCCCGCGTCGATCGGCTTGTTGTCGGGCGAGGCGCAGCTCGGATTTATCGTGATGCCGGTAGCGCAGGTGCAGATCAATGCGGGCAAGCTGCGCGGGCTCGCCGTAGCGGCGAAGAACCGTTCGGCGGTCGTCCCGCAGGTGCCGACGATGCAGGAGGCGGGCGTTGCCGACAATGAAGCGCTGCAGTGGAACGGGCTCTTTGCGCCCGCGAAGACTCCGCAGGCGATACTCGACCGGCTCTATCGCGAAGTGATCAAGGCGCTCGCGACCGCCGAAGTGAAACAGCGGTTCGAAGCGGAGGGCGCGGACCCCGCGGGCAATACGCCGAAGGAGTTCGCGGCGTTCTTCCGCGCGGAAGCGGCGAAATGGGCGGACGTCACCAAGCGCTCGGGCACTAAGCTGGATTGAATCCGTGAGAGCGTGAGGGCGCGAGAGCGTAGGTGGCAATGGCGAATCTATTGATCGATGAACTGACGCAACTGGTCGTTGCCGCGCTCGTCCGCGCGGGCGCCTCGCGCGCGATGGCAGATGCGACGGCGCGCGCGCTCGTCGCCGCCGAAATGGCGGGACTCGGCGGGCACGGCCTGTCGCGCGTGCAACTCTATGCGCAGCACGTTAAAGAAGGCCGCGCGAGCGGCGCCGCCGAGCCGCGCATCGCGCACGAGAAAGGCGCGGCCTGCCTGATCGACGCGCAGGGCGGGCTTGCGTACCTCGCGATGGAACTGGCGACGCGCGAAGCCGCGCGCCGCGCGCGCGAATTCGGCGTCGCTTTCTGCGGCGTCACGCACAGTCATCATTGCGGGGCGATCGACTACCATCTTGCGCCGCTCGCGGAAGCCGGACTGATCGGGATTGGATTCACGAATTCGCCGGCCGCGATCAACGCCTGGGGCGGCAAGAAGCCGCTGTTCGGCACCAATCCGATCGCGGCCGTATTCCCGCGCAAAGGAAAACCGCCACTGATTATCGATCTATCGCTCACCGAAGTTGCGCGCGGCAAGATCATGGTCGCGGCGAAAGAAGGCAAATCGATTCCGGAGGGCTGGGCGTTCGATGCCGACGGCAAGCCGACGACCGATGCGAAGGCTGCGTTGACCGGCAGCATGGCGGCGATCGGCGGCGTCAAAGGCGTGCTGCTCGCGCTGACCGTCGAATTGCTGTGCTGTGCGCTGACCGGCGCGCAATTCGGTTTCGAGAACGACTCGTTCTTCGAGCCGGGCCGGCCGGCCTCCATCGGCCATGCGCTGCTCGCGATCGATCCCGGCGCGCTTGCGGGAACCGCCGCCTACGAAGAACGCATCGAAACCCTGCTCGCGGCCATGCTCGAAGACGAGGGCGTGCGCTTGCCGGGAGAGCGGCGGCACAGACTCGTCGCGGATGCGCGCGTGAACGGCATCGCGGTTGCCGACGCATTGCTCAGGCAGTTGCGCGAACTCGCCGCGTAGCCTGCTTCAGGATTTGACCGCAGCGCGCGCAGTGCGCCGGTCGAGCATGTAGCCAACGCCGACCGGCAGCGCCAGCACCACGATGATGAAGGGCCAGAACTCGACCCAGAAGATCAGCGTCAGCAGCGTGAGGTTGCCAAATACATAGTCAACGAAGGAGCAGGGTTTGGCCGCGGCCAGCCATGGCATGAAGCCGCCGCATTTTCCGTCGTACGAAATCGCGAGGATGACGGCGGCCGCGAAAAATGCGAGCAGCGGAGCGGCCAGTGCGGTCCAGGCGCCCCAGACTACATAGCGGCGTTTTTTCATTGGCGGGGTGGAGTTAACTAGTATTAGATGACAAAATTTAGATGACTTTTTATATGACGAATTAGCCTGCATTCGTTCTGCCGCCTTCTGTTCTTCCGTCGCCGATCGCGTTACTTATATTCCAGGGTCTTGATCCCCTCGTCGCACGTTACGCCAGTCATATGCGGCGTGCAATCCGCTTTGTAAATTGGTGAAGTCAGATATCCATGATGCGAATATCGGGGACATCGAGCACGCTCGTTCCCGCGGCTCCCCGCTCGATGCTGGCGACCAATGCGCATACCATCTGTTCAAGCGTGATCAACGCGAGACGCCGCGCGATTTCGCGGGTCGGCGGCAGCAATTTCAAGATCGCATAGAACGGTATTAGCAGATAAGGCCAGCGATGCCCGGGGCCGAGCACGTACCAGGGGCGCAGAATGGTCGCGGGAATGCCGCTCGCGCGTATGCGCGCCTCTCCGGCTTGGCGTGCTTCGATATAGGCGTGCATCACAGGCGCAGGTTGGGCGACGCTGACGTATATGAAGTGGCGTACCTTCGCTATACGCGCGGCAGTCAATGCGGCATCGACTGAGCGCAAGTCCACGGTTTGGAAGCTCGCGGCCTTGGCGGGATTGGGATGCGGCGTGCCGATCAAATGGACCAACGTGTCGGCCGGCGCAATCGCACCGGAGAATGTAGCCGGTTCGAGAGCGTCGCCGATAACGGTGTCCGCGCCGGCGGGAACAAGTTTCGCGCTGGTTTTGCGCGCCAGCGCGCACGGTGTGGCCGCGCGCGAGCAGCGCCGGAATAAGGGCGCGGCCGATATAGCCCGTGGCGCCGGTAACGAAAACGCAGCGGGGAGACATGGACGCGGGATTGGCGTGGACGCAATGCGCTGCGTCAGTTCAACCCGAACATTCCCATCCAGTAATGCGTCTTGCCGTTGCTCTCGACGTCGAACTTGCGCACGAATTCGAGCTTGCCGTCGCTGCCGACGCGCATCACCGACAACGTTGCCGGTACGTCGACGACCTTGTCGCCTTCGCGCACTTTGATCGGCTCGATGCTGGCAGCGACCATCATGCGGCCGGAGGGGTCGAACGCGAAGGTGCGCACGTGGATGGTGCGCGTGTCGGCGTTCTGGATCAGCGTCGGCTCGCCGGTCGCCTGATCGATCGCGTATACGGCAAACGTGTTGTCGCCGCCGGCCCATACCTGCTGGCCCGCGTATTCGACGGTGCGGTCGTTGCGGTTCGCGACGTAGACGGTGCGGCCGTTCGGATGCACGTGAATCGGCCCGGCGAGCTGGCGTTTCTTCACTTCGACGTGGTGCGCGAGGGTGGTGCGCTTGTACGCGGCTTCGGCTTCGATACTTTCGCCTTGCATGCGGTACATGTACATCTGGTCCTGGCGCTCGAGCGACGCATAAACCCACGGTTTCACCGGATGAAAATCGATATGCCGCGGGCCGAAGCCGTAGCCGCCATCGGGCGCGATCGCGGCGAGGTTCGACAGCACGCCGTCCTTGTCGATGCGGAAAAGCCGCAGCGCGCCGGGATCTTCGGGCTGGTCTTTCTTCGCATCGTTGCCGCGGTCGATCAGCATGACCGTGCCGGTCTGCGGCGAAGCCATCACCTGGTGCGGATAAATGCCGAACGCGAGCCCGGCGGGTTGTTTGACTTCGGAGCCGATGCTGCCGTCGGCATTGATGCGGTGAACCGTGATACTCGCGTGGGGCAGGTTGTGCGCGTTGAGCAGGTACTGCCCGTCGGCGGTGAGGCAACAATGCACCGCACGCGCCCATAGCGGCACCGGATCGCCGAGATGGGAAAGCGCGCCGCTCGCGGGATCTATCCTGAGCGCGCTGACGTGGTTATAGTCGGATTTCATGCCTTTGCCGCGATTGCTCGTCGTCACGTACAGCGCGCGCCTGTTCGGATGCGGCCACGCATATTGCACGACTGCCGGCACCTTGATCGGTTTGCGCTTCGTCAACGTCAATGCAACAACGTCGACGTCGTAGTGCGTGAGTTCCTCGCCGACGGCGCTGTAAAGTTTTACGTTCGCTTTCATTCCGATGACTCCTCGAGGCAATTTCTAAATTTATTTCGTCGTTCCCGCGCAGGCGGGAACCCAGGAGATCGAACTGCTTCTGGATACCCGCCTGCGCGGGTATGACGGAAAAGGAAATATTTTACCCGGCGCCGGCGGATGCTTTTGCCGTATCCGCTGCGATCACCACGCGCTGCGCGATCAGTCGATCGATCTGCGCTTTGGTATAGCCCGCTTCGGCGAGTACCGCGCGCGTGTCGTTGCCCATCACGGGCGGCTGATGCCGCACGCGCGTTTTACGTCCATTCATTTCGAGCGGCAGCCCCGGCAGCTTCGCGCGCTTGCCGGTCGGCAGCAGCACGTCGAGCATGCGTCCGTCGTGATTCAACTGGATGTCGTCGAACAAATCGCCGGGCTTGGCGAGCGGGCCGAACGGTAGCTTCAGATGCTCGAGTTTCTTCACCAGAGAATCGAAAGTCTCCGCGGCGAATTTTGCGGTGACGATAGGCATGATTTTGACACGCTGCTGCGCGCGCTGCGGATTGGTCTTCAACGCCGGATCGGTGAGCAGCTCCTCCACGCCGAACCCGGTGCAGAAGCTGCGCCAGTGATTGTCGCTGGTGATGCCGATGAATACCGTTTTGCCGTCCGCCGTCTTGAACGGATCGTACACGGCCCACGAGCTTGCTTTCTCGGGCATCGGCGGCGGTGCCTTGCCGGTC
>CAZEAX010000065.1:0-14735 GCA_964510405.1 uncultured Streptomyces sp.
TGCAGGAGGTCGTTCTGATACACGACCTTGCCCGGCGTCGCCGCCAGGTTGCCGGCCACCTGGAACGCCGATGGATCGGTCATTTTCACGCGCACCTGCCTGCCGTCGCCGCTTTCCAGGTCTTCGAGCAGATTGTTCAGGCCCTTGACGAGATTCTGTCCGCCGGACGCGACGGTTTCGCGCAACACCTCGGGATTGGTCATCACGAAGTTGGACGGCGACAACGCGTCGATGTATTGGCGCGTATAGAAATCCACTTTTTTCGCCGTCTGGTCGTCAAGGCCCTGTACGCTGCCGACGGCCTGGTGCAGATGCTTGGCGGCGATCAGGTACGATTGCTTGATGTAGTCGTACAGGAAATTCTGCTGCCAGTCGTCGTGCTTGAAACGGCGGTCGCCTTTCGCCGGCTCGATGACCGGGCGCGCGTGCTGGCCGAAGAACTGCATCATGGAGTTCTGCCACAGCGACATGTAGTCCTGCCAGAGCTGCATCTGCGTCTGGACGAATTTCGCCGGGTCGGCGAGCAGCTTGCTCGTCATTTCGTAAAACGCCTTGGCGATGCCCAGTTCGTCGCGGAATGCCGGCGTGGCGCTGGCGCCCTGGCGCTTCATGTAGTCGGTCATCAACTGGCTGCTGCGCTGCGCGATCTCGGCATACGCGTGCGCAAGCTGGGTGGGATCCAGTGCGGGTTGCTGCGGTTGCTCTGCCATGCAAATTCTCCTTGGGCCAGGCGCGTCAGGCACGCGCGTAGCGGTAAATTCCATCGTCGCCCCGCAGCCGCGCGAGGCGGCCGCGCTGGTGCAGGTAGTTGATGTGCGACAGCGTTTCGCCCATCGCGAACAAGGTTTGTTGCGCGTCCAACTCGCGTTTGAAAATGACGGGCATCACCTGCGCGCCGGTTCGCGGCGTGCCGCAAGCGTCCAGCAGTTCGTCGAGACGCACCGCGTGATGATGCTTGAGCGCGGCGACGCGTTCGCGCAGGCCATAAAACGGCAAGCCGTGGGAGGGCAATACGAGAGTGCCGGCGTCGAGTTCCGCGTAGCGCGTCAGCGAGTCGAGAAAGAGCCCGAGCGGATCGGCGTCGGGGGTCGCGGGCTGCACGCTGACCAGGGTGCTGATGCGCGGCAAGACCATGTCGCCGGCGATCAGCACGCCCAGGTCCGCGCAATGGAGCGCAGCGTGTTCAGGCGAATGTCCGTAGCCAGCGACGACCCGCCACTCGCGGCCGCTTACGCGGAATAGCTGACCATCGTGCAGCGGAACAATCGCCGCAGGCAACGCCGGCACGCCGCGCTTGAACAGGTTTTTCCGGTGCGCCGGCAATTCATCGGCGGGATTGAGACCGTGCAGCTTGAACATAGCTTCCTGCGCGTCACGCCGGTGCAGTTCGTGTGCATCAAACCACGCGCGCGCCGCAGCAAACTCCGGTTCGGTCATATGCACGGGTGCGCGCCACTGCTCACCCAGCCAGGCAGCCAGGCCGAAATGGTCGGGATGAAAATGCGTGACGACGATACGCGTCACCGGCTTACCGTTAAGGCTTGCGGCAAAGATTTGTCGCCACAATGCGCGCGTTTCATCGGTACCGAACCCGCAATCGACCATGGTCCAGCCATCACCATCGGCCAACAGCCACAAATTGATGTGTTCAAGCGCAAACGGCAACGGCATGCGCAACCAGTACACGCCGGATGCGACTTCGCGCAACTCGGCGGGCAGCGGCGGCTCGGCATATGGGTATTCCAACCTGGCCGAAACGCGTTTCTTGACTTGAGCGGCTCGTTGCATTACGTTTACGTAAACGGGATAATGCCTGAGGGTTCTGACAGCGCTGATTTTACATCGATATATTGCAAAGCACAATGAGCGTAACCCATACCATTACCGATCTCGCCAACGAGTTTGGCATCACCACCCGCACGATCCGCCATTACGAGGATGAAGGCCTGCTGTCGCCCCGCCGAGAAGGTCAAAACCGGCTGTTCAGCCAGCGCGACCGGGTCCGCCTGAAACTTGCCCTGCGCGGTAAGCGTCTTGGCTTTACCTTGGCGGAAATCCGCGAGCTCTTCGATCTCTACGACTTGGCGCGCGATGAAAAGCGCCAACTCGAGCAATTTTTGACCAAGCTGGAAAAGCGCCGGGCCCTGCTCCAGCAGCAACGCGAAGACATCGAGGTCATGCTCAACGAAATCACGTTTTTCGAAAGCCAGTGCCGCAAACTGCTGGCCGACAACGCTGGCCAGCAACCCGCTGCGGCATAACGGTCTGGCAAAGCCGATAGTTCCGCGCTTTAAAGTTTACGTTAACGTAAAGGTAATTCGGTTTAGCTCTTAAAATGCCTGCATTTACTCCGAAAGACCCCAATTATGCGGCGCGCGTGCGTTCCAGTTTCGAACGCCAGCGCGTAATGATGTGGATAGGCGCGACGCTGACCCACCTCGCCCCGGGGCAATGCGAAATTACGCTGCCGCACAAGCCGGAATTAACGCAGCAACACGGCTACATCCACGGCGGGATCATCGGCACTCTCGGCGACTCCGCCGCAGGCTATGCGGGCTATACGCTGATGCCGCATGATGCAAGCGTGCTCACCGTCGAATACAAAATGAACATCATGGCGCCGGGCGACGGTGAACGGTTGATCGCGCGCGGCGAGGTCATCCGCGCCGGCCGTTCGCTGGTGATCGCGCGGGCAGACGTATTCGCGGTGAAGGCGGGCAGGGAAACCCTGTGCGCCACGCTGCTGCAAACCTTGATGACCATGCACGGCAAAGCCGATCAATAGGCCACCGCGATGATAAATCCCTGCCTCGACTTCGGACTCGGCGAAACCATCGCGATTCTGCGCGAAACGGTCACCAATTTCGCCGCGCGGGAAATCGCGCCGCGCGCGGCAACCATTGACCGCGACAATGAATTCCCCAACGACCTGTGGCGCAGCCTCGGGAATCTGGGCGTGCTGGGCATCACCGTCAAAGAAGAGTACGGCGGCACCGAGATGGGATATCTCGCGCACATGGTCGCGATGGAGGAAATCAGTCGCGCCTCCGCGTCGGTCGGGCTGTCGTACGGCGCGCATTCGAATTTGTGCGTGAATCAAATTAACCGCAACGGCAACGAACAGCAGAAGCAACGCTACCTGCCGAAGCTGATTGCCGGCGAGCACATCGGCGCGCTCGCGATGAGCGAACCAGGCGCGGGCTCCGACGTCGTGAACATGCAGTTGCGCGCCGACCGGCGAGGCGACCGCTTCGTGCTGAACGGCACCAAGATGTGGATTACCAACGGCCCGGATGCCGACACGCTCGTCGTTTACGCAAAGACCGATGCCGGCGCGGGCGCGCGCGGCATCAGCGCATTCATCATCGAAAAATCGTTCAAGGGCTTTTCAACCGCGCCGAAACTCGACAAGCTCGGCATGCGCGGCTCGAACACCTGCGAACTCGTGTTCCAGGACTGCGAAGTGCCGGCCGACAACGTGCTGGGAGAAATCGGCAAGGGCGTGAACGTGCTGATGAGCGGGCTGGATTACGAACGTGCAGTGCTCGCCGCGGGACCGCTCGGCATCATGCAGGCCTGCATGGACGTCGTGTTGCCGTACGTGCACGAGCGAAAACAGTTCGGCCAGGCGATCGGCGAATTCCAGCTGATGCAAGGCAAGCTCGCCGACATGTACACGACGCTGAGCGCGTGCAAATCCTACGCGTACGCCGTGGGCCGGGCATGCGATGACGGCAAGATCACGCGCAAAGACGCGGCGGGCGCGATTCTTTACACAGCTGAAAAAGCCACCTGGATGGCGCTCGAAGCGATTCAGTGCCTGGGCGGGGTCGGCTACACCAACGACTATCCGGCCGGCCGCCTGCTGCGCGACGCCAAGCTCTACGAAATCGGCGCCGGCACTTCCGAAATCCGCCGCATGTTGATCGGCCGCGAACTGTTTGAAGAAACCAGATAATAAATCTCGACTGAGCTTTTGATTTTTGATTGGAGACAACAATGCAAAATGATCCGGTGGTAATTGTCGGCGCGGCGCGTACGCCGATGGGTGCGTTTCAAGGCGACTTCAAGAATGTCAGTGCGCCCGAACTCGGCGCCGCGGCGATCAAAACCGCCGTCGAACGCGCGCGCATCAAAGCCGAAGACGTGCAGGAAGTCATCATGGGCAACGTGCTGTCGGCGGGTCAGGGCCAGGCGCCGGCGCGCCAAGCCGCGCTCGGCGCGGGATTGCCGCTCGGCGTCGGCTGCACGACCATCAACAAAATGTGCGGCTCCGGCATGAAGGCGGCAATGTTCGCGAACGATTTGCTGCTCGGCGGCACCAACAGCGTAATGGTCGCAGGCGGCATGGAGTCGATGACCAATGCGCCGTACCTGCTGCCGAAAGCCCGCGGCGGATTCCGCCTGGGTCACGGCGATGTCAAAGACCACATGTTTCTCGACGGCTTGGAGGATGCGTACGACCGCGGGCGGCTGATGGGCACGTTCGCGGAGGACACCGCGGCGAAATACCAGTTCTCGCGCGAAGCGCAGGACGGTTTTGCGATTACGTCGCTCAAGCGCGCGCAGGACGCGATCAACAACGGCTGGTTCAAGGCCGAGATCACCCCGCTGACCATCAAAAGCGGCAAAAGCGAAACCACCATCGCACAGGACGAGCAACCGCTCAAAGCGAATCTCGACAAGATTCCGCAATTGAAACCGGTGTTCCGCAAAGACGGTACGGTGACGCCGGCAAATTCAAGCTCGATTTCCGACGGCGGTGCTGCGCTGGTGCTGATGCGTTTGTCCGAAGCGCAGAAACGCGGTTTGCGGCCTCTCGCAAAAATCGTCGCGCATGCGACGCACGCGCACGAACCCAACTGGTTCACGACCGCCCCCGTCGGCGCGCTGAAAAAACTGTTCGCCCAGACCGGCTGGAATAAGGACGAAGTCGATTTGTACGAAATCAACGAAGCGTTCGCCGTGGTCACGATGGCCGCGATGCATGACCTTGACCTGCCGCACGCCAAGGTCAACGTGCACGGCGGCGCGTGCGCGCTCGGCCATCCCATCGGCGCCAGCGGTGCCCGCATAGTCGTCACGCTGCTGGCAGCGCTGGAAAAATACAATTTAAATCGCGGGGTCGCCGCGCTGTGCATCGGCGGCGGCGAAGCGACCGCCATGGCCATCGAGCGTGTCCGGTAGTAGCCAGACATGCCCGCTCCGCTGGATTTTTATTTCGACACTGCGTCGTTTTACCGTTATTTCGCGTCGATGAAAATCGAAGCCCTCGCCGCGAAGTGCGGCCGCACCGTGAATTGGCGGGCTTTTCCACTCGGCGCGGCGTACAAGGCGGACCAGGAACTGGAACCGCTGACGCTGCCGATGAAGGGCGTTTACATCGAGCGATCGGCGCGCTTTTACGGCATCGCTTACCGGTATCCGTCGCGGTTTCCGATTTCCGGCGTGGTCCCCGAACGCGCATTCTATTGGACGCATGACCGCGATCCGGCGCCCGCCAAAAAGCTCGCGCAGGCGCATTATCACGCGTACTTCGTACTGGACCGCGACATTTCACAGCAGGACGTCACGGCCGACGTGACGGCAACTCTCGGCGTGAAACGCGACGAAGCGCTCGCCGCGTTGAACGATGTCGCGGTCAAGACCCGGTTCAGGGAGGAGGTCGATACCGCCATCAAGCGCGGCGTATTCGGCTCTCCGTATGTCATGGTCGACGGCGAGCCGTTCTGGGGCGTGGACCGCTTCGACCAGATCGAGCGCTGGCTCGCCCACGGACCGTTCTGAATTTCACTTCATGTGCGACGGACTTTCAGCCCACCACGTCGACATCGTGACGCTTAAAGTCGACGCGATCGTCAACGCCGGGAACACGACTTTACTTGGCGGCGGCGGAGTCGATGGCGCGATTCATCGCGCCGCGGGTCCCGAACTGCTGGCCGAGTGCCGCACGCTCGGCGGGTGTCCGACCGGGCAAGCGAAGATCACGCGCGGCTATCGGCTACCGGCAAAGCACGTGATTCATACTGTGGGGCCGGTGTGGAACGGCGGCCGGCGCGGCGAACCCGCACTGCTCGCATCGTGCTACCGCGAAAGTCTCAGGCTCGCGCGCCAATACGCGGCGCGCACGGTCGCATTTCCGGCCATCAGTTGCGGCGTCTATGGATATCCGCTCGCGGCGGCGGTGAAGATCGCGGTCGGCGAATGCGCCGCCTTCATCGCGAGCGGCGCGATACCAACGCAGATCATATTCGCCTGCTTCGATAAAACCGTATTGAACCTATACAATGCGGAGCTTGCGAGTCTGTCGCCCACGAAACGCGCGGAGTAAACCGATGCAACACCAGCGACCGGCGGTCAAGTGTTTGCCGCACTCCTGAAAAACTGCTTCCGGCGCGCGCGCGCGGCGGCGGTCGTGTCATCGAGCGGCGTCCGGCGCCTGAACCTGGGCTGCGGCACCGACATCCGCGAAGGCTGGATCAATCTCGATTCGAGCAAGCTGCCCGGCATCGACGTGGTCGCGAATCTCGATGATTGCCGCCGCGCGCCGCTGCCGTTTCCGGCCGACTCGATCGACGAGTTTTACTGCAGCCATGTGCTCGAACATCTGCGCGACGCGTTGGGGTTCATGCAGGAACTGCACCGCGTTGCGAAGCCGGGTGCGGTAGCGACCATCCGCGTGCCGTACGGCTCGAGCGACGACGCGGATGAAGATCCGACCCACGTGCGGCGCCTGTTTCTCTATTCGTTTTCGTACTTCTCGCAGCGCGGCTACTGGTACGCGGATTACGGCTATCGCGGCGACTGGGAAGTCGACAACATCGTGTTGACAGTGGATGCCGCGCGCCATGCGGGCAAATCGTTCGACCGGATTTTTGAGGAAGTGCGCTCGCAGCGCAACGTCGTGCTCGAGATGATCGCCACGCTGAAAGCAGTCAAGCCGGCGCGACCGCGCGGCTTGCGCGACAAGTCGTTGAGCATGCGGGTCGAGTTCAAGCACATCACGACCGCGCGGCCGTTCTGAGTTGATGACCATGGCTCAATTCCGCTCGCGCTTGAAACCGGGCACCGCAGAATTCGAAGCGGCCGCCGCGCAGATGCGCGGCCAGGTTGAAGAATTAAATCGACGGCTCGCCAGGATCAGCGAAGGCGGCGATGTCGCGGCGCGCGAACGCCACGCCGCGCGCGGCAAGCTGCTGGTGCGCGACCGCATCAAGGCGTTGCTCGATACCGGTTCGCCATGGCTCGAACTCTCGCCGCTCGCCGCCTTCGAGATGTACGACAACGCAGTACCGGCAGCCGGCATCGTCACCGGCATCGGTCGCGTGATGGGGCGCGAGTGCGTCGTGATCGCGAACGATGCCACGGTCAAGGGCGGCACGTATTTCCCGCTGACGGTAAAAAAGCACCTGCGCGCGCAGGAAATCGCGCAGGTGAACCGCCTGCCGTGCATATACCTCGTCGACTCGGGCGGCGCTCACCTGCCGAGCCAGGATGAAGTCTTCCCCGACCGCGACCACTTCGGCCGCATCTTCTTCAACCAGGCGAACATGTCGGCGCTGGGCATCGCGCAGGTCGCGGTCGTGATGGGCTCGTGCACCGCGGGCGGTGCTTACGTGCCGGCGATGTCGGACGAAACGATCATCGTCAAAAACCAGGGCACGATATTTCTCGCCGGCCCGCCACTGGTCAAGGCGGCGACCGGCGAAGTCGTTACGGCGGAAGAGCTGGGTGGCGGCGACGTGCACACCAAGACCTCGGGCGTCGCCGACCACCTCGCCGACAGCGATGCGCATGCGCTCGAAATCGCGCGCCGCGCCATCGGCCACCTGAATCTTGTCAAAACTACCGGGCTCGACATGCGCGAGCCTCGCGCGCCGGCGCTCGACCCGGCCGAGATGTACGGCGTGATCCCGGTCAGCACGCGCCAGCAGTTCGACGTGCGTGAAATCATTGCGCGCATCGTCGACGGCTCCGAATTCGATGAATTCAAGGCGCGCTACGGCGCCACGCTCATCACCGCGTTCGCGCACATCGAAGGACATCCGGTCGGCATCGTCGCCAACAACGGCATCCTGTTCTCCGAATCGGCGCTGAAGGGTACCCACTTCATCGAGCTCTGCAGCCAGCGCGGCATTCCGCTCGTGTTCCTGCAGAACATCAACGGCTTCATGGTCGGCAAAAAATATGAAGCCGGCGGCATCGCCAAGGACGGCGCAAAAATGGTGACGGCGGTCGCGTGCAGCCGCGTGCCTAAATTCACCATCATCATCGGCGGCAGCTTCGGTGCGGGCAACTACGGCATGTGCGGGCGCGCGTTCGACCCGCGCTTCGTCTGGATGTGGCCCAACGCGCGCATTTCCGTGATGGGCGGCGAGCAGGCCGCCAACGTTCTCGCACAGGTCAAGCGCGACGCCCTCGAAAAATCCGGCAGGGCGTGGAGCGCCGGCGACGAGAACGCGTTCAAGGCGCCGATCCTCGAGCAGTACGCAAAACAGGGCAATGCCTATTACGCAAGCGCGCGGCTGTGGGACGACGGCGTGATCGACCCGCTCGATACGCGCAAGGTGCTGGCGCTTGGGCTTTCGGCCGCGCTCAATGCGCCGATCGAAAAAACCACGTTCGGCGTGTTCCGCATGTGAGCACCGCCGTAAGCATCCGGACGCTGCGCGTATAATCCGGTCATTATCAGCACACCCAGCAGACTGGATCACCCATGGCACAGAAAGTACTGACCCAGGTCGACGCCAGCGGCAACGCAACGGTCGCACTGAACCGGCCCGAGGTGCATAACGCGTTCGATCCGGAAATGGGCGTGCAGCTGATCACGGCACTGAGAAAACTCGAAGCCGATCCCAAAGTTCGCGCGGTGGTACTGATGGGCCAGGGCAGGAGTTTCTCGGCCGGCGCCGACATCGATCACATGCGCAAAAGCGCCAGGTTCACCAAGGAGCAGAACCTGAAAGCGGCGCTCGCGTCGGCGCAGATTTTCCACGCGCTTTATACGCTCAAGAAGCCGACGATCGCACGCGTGCACGGCGCAGTGCGCGGCGGCGGCGTGGGTCTCGTCGCCGCATGCGATATCGCGATCGGTTCGCGCGATGCCACGTTCCGGCTCTCCGAAGTGCGACTCGGCATCGTGCCGGCAATGATCAGTCCGTACGTCGTGGCGGCCATCGGCGAGCGCCACGCGCGGCGTTACTTCGTGTCGGGCGAGGAGTTCGATTGCGCGGAGGCGTTTCGCATCGGCTTGCTGCACGACATCGTCGAACTCGAACATCTGAATTCCCGCATCGGCGAATTACTGTCGCAACTGTACTGCGGCGGCCCGCACGCGATCGTCGCCGCGAAACGCCAGATCAGCCGGGTGGCGCACGCGGGCATCACCGAGGCCGTAGTTGCCGACACCGCGACCACCATCGCCGAAATCCGCGCCACGCCCGAAGCGCAGGAAGGCTTGTCGGCCTTCCTTGAAAAGCGCAAAGCTGCATGGATAGAGCCGGCGTTGCAGAAGAAAAAATCGAAGAAAAAGCGTTGATTATGGTGCTGCCGAAAAAAGTCAAAATGGTCGAAGTCGGCCCGCGCGACGGCCTGCAGAACGAAGCGCAGAACGTGCCGACCGCGGTCAAGATCGAATTGATCGACCGCCTGACAGACGCGGGATTGCCGGTAGTGCAGGCGACAGCTTTCGTGTCGCCGAAATGGGTGCCGCAAATGGCGGACAACGCCGCAGTGATGGCCGGCATCCGGCGCAAGCCCGGCGTGCGTTATCCTGTGCTGGTTCCCAACCGCAAGGGCCTCGATGCCGCGATAGCGGCGGGCTGCGACGAAGTCGTCGTGTTCGGCGCGTCGACCGAAGCATTCTCGAAGCGCAATACGAACTGCACGATAGACGAAGGCCTCGCGCGCTTCTCCGAAGTATGCGCCGAGGCGATTGCGCGGGGCCTGCGGGTGCGCGGCGACTTGTCGGTGTGCCTCGGTTGTCCCTACGAAGGCGACGTGAAACCGGCGCAGGTGACGCGGGTCGCGCGCGAACTGTACGCGATGGGCTGCTACGAAATCACGATTGCCGACACGATAGGGACCGGCACGCCCGGCAAGACGCGCGCGGTCATCGAAGACGTCGCGAAATACGTGCCGGTCGAGAAACTGGCCGGGCATTTTCACGACACCTACGGCCAGGCGCTCGCCAACACGCTCGCCGCGCTCGAATGCGGTGTCGCCACTTTCGACAGCTCAGTCGCCGGCCTCGGCGGCTGCCCGTACGCGAAAGGCGCCACCGGCAACGTCGCGAGCGAAGACGTGCTGTATATGCTCGATGGCCTCGGCATCGAGACTGGCGTCGACATGGCGAAATTGATGGCGGCCGGAGATTTCATCTGCGGCGTGATCGGCCGCCCGACACTGTCGCGCGTGGCGCGTGCGATCTCGGCAAAATCGAAAGCCGCATGATAGACGACGACGTGCCGTCGCCGTGCGTCAGGATCTGCGTCGTCGACGCGGCGCGCGACATCTGCCGCGGTTGCTACCGCACGCTCGACGAAATTTCCAAATGGGCCAGCTACACGAGCGAGCAAAAGTTCGCATTGCTCGACGAACTCGCTCGGCGCAAGTCGCACAATCCTTTTCCGCATCACATGCAATAACAGGAGTAGAAGTCATGCCGTTGTCCGCCCCCGCCCCCCGCCAGCTCATGCACAACCGCGTAATCGATTGCCGCGGTTATCAGCGCGAAGACGGCCTGTGGGACATCGAAGGCCACCTCGTCGATACCAAGACCTACCCGACCTCCGCGCGTGACACCGGACGCGCGCGCCAGCCGGGCGAGCCGGTGCACAACATGTGGCTGCGGCTCACCGTCGATCTGGACATGCTCATACACGAAGCCGAAGCGATCACCGACGCGGGGCCGTATACGCCATGCGGCGACATCACGCCGAATTTCAAAGCGTTGAAAGGCGTCACCATCGGGCCCGGTTGGCGCAAGAAAACGCTCGAACTGCTGGGCGGCGTCAAGGGTTGCACGCATCTCGTCGAACTGCTCGGACCGGTCGGCACCACCGCGTTCCAGGCGACGGGCCGTGCGCGCGAACAGCGCAATGCAGGCAAGCCCGTCACCAAGAAGCCCTATCAGTTGAACGCGTGCCATATGTACGACGACACCACTGCCGCGGTGAAACAACGCTGGCCGCAGTACTACCGCGGCAAGTAGCCGCCGCTTCAGCGTCTCAGGCAGAACCAGCGCGCGACCGGCGCACACGCGCCGAAGATGCCGATGCTCGCGAATGCCAGGCCCCACGCGGACACGTTGCGGTTGCCGCCGGCGAGATCGAGCACCACGCCGAATACCAGCGGCGCGAGAAATGCGACCGTAAATCCCGCAAACGAGTACACCGCCATCGTCGCGCCGCGCAATTGCGGCGGCGTCGCGGCAACCACGCCCGAAGTCAGCGCCGCCGAATCGCCGAGCATCGAGCCATAGTGCACGCACATCAGCATGAATACGCCGGTCCACGGCCAAGCCGCGGTAAAACCGATCCCGCACGCGATGGCTCCCGACAAGGTCATGAACAAAAAAATCATGCGCTGGCGGCCGAACCGCAACGCGAGTTCGTTGCCGGTGACGCTCATCACCGGACCCAGCACGTTGATCATCGCGGCGAGCGTCGCGGCCGCGAGCGGCAGACCTTCCGGCTGCTGCGTGCCGACGAACACGAGAAAAGCGACCATCCACGAGCGCTGGCCGAAGAGCTCGTAGTTGTGCGCCGAATAGCCGAGCACGTACAGCATTGTCCCGCGATTTTTGAGAACCGGACGGAAATCGAGCAGCGCGGGCGATTTGGCGTGCGCGCTCTGGCTGCGTCCCGCTGGCATCGCGTTGAAGACGAGCAATGCCGCCACTACCGGCCCGATCGCGCCGAAAGCGAACGCCCATTGCCAGCCAAAGAGCAGCGCAATCTTGCCGCTCGCGATAATCGAAATGGTCGAGCCCACGCCGAACGAGGCGGTGTAGTACGCAGTGCCACGCGACTGCGCCCTGCCTTCGAAATGGTCGGTCAGCGTTTTGAGTCCCGGCATGTAGGTGCCGCCGAGACCCGCGCCGATCAGAAACTGGAAAAACAATGCACCGGCAAGACCGTGCGCGAGCAGCGCGAAGCCGGCCGCGCCCGCCGCCGACAACACGCACGCGCCGACGTAAATGCGGCGCGAATCGACGCGGTCGGTGAGGCTCGACAACATCGGTACCGCGAGCATATAGCCGGCGTAGAACACGCCGCCGATCAGCCCCGCTTCGGAATTGTTGAGGTCCCACGCTTGCATGAGCGTCGGCAGCAGCGTCGTATAACACGCGAAGCCGGTCATGCTGAGCGCCTCGGCGACGCACATCGTCAGCGTCAGCCTGAGCGCGGACGGGCTCTTATGCGTCGTCATCCGGCGAGCCTGCCCGCGCGCCAGTCGCGCGCGATTTCGCGCGCGGCGTTCATGCCCGGCACGCCCGAGACGCCGCCGCCCGGGTGCGTGCCGGCGCCGCACATGTACAACCGCGCGAGCGGACCGCGATACGCGGCATGGCCCAGCACGGGACGCGCGCTGTAGAGCTGATCGAGCGTCAGAGCGCCGTGGAAAATATCGCCGCCCACGAGTCCGAAGTCGCGTTCGAGGTCGCGCGGCGACAGGATTTTGCGTCCGAGCACGCTCGCTTTGAAGTTGGGCGCATGCCGGTTGACGACATCGATCGCGAGATCGGCGGCTTCGTCCCTGCAATCATCCCAATGCCTGCCGTCCGGAAGTTCATGGCTGAAATGCTGGCAGAACAGACTCGCCACGTGCTGGCCGGCCGGTGCGAGTGTCGCGTCCACGGTGCTCGGGATCAGCATCTCGACAATTGGTGCGCGCGACCAGCCCAGGGTGCGCGCATTGAAATAGGCGCGTTCCATATAATCAAGAGACGGCGCCATGATGATGCCGGACTGATGGTGCTCCTGCACGGCGCGCCCGGGCAGCACGCTGAAGTCCGGCAATTCACTGAGCGCCACGTTCATGCGCAACGTCGCTGACTCGCATCGATAATTGCGGATTCGCGCGAGAAAGTCCGCGTCGAGTTCCCCGGCCTCGATCAAATTGAGATAAAGCAATTTGGGATTCAAATTCGAGACTACAGAGCGCGCTGCGATTTCCGTTCCATCGGCGAGCACTACCGCGTGCGCGGCCCCGCCGGTTACGAGCACGCGCTCGACCGCCGCGTCCGTGGTAATTTCAACGCCGCGCGCGCGCGCTTCCGCGGCCATCGCCTGAGTGACCGCGCCCATGCCGCCGACGGCGTGGCCCCACGCGCCTTTTTTTCCGTTCACCTCGCCGAACACGTGATGCAGCAGCACGTAGGCAGAGCCCGGCGTGTACGGGCTCGCGAAATTGCCGACGATCGCGTCAAAACCAAACGCAGCCTTCAGCGCGTCGCATTCAAACCACGCATCGAGCAGTTGGCCCGCGCTTTTGGTGAAGAGATCAAGCACGTCGCGCCGCGCGGGCATGGCGAGCCGGCGCATCCGGTTGCCCGCCATCAATGCCGCCAACGCATCGCGCACGCCGCCGCCCACGTTAGGCGGCGTTTCGATCGCCAGTTCTCGCATCACGTCCGCCACGCGGTCGAGCATCGCGTAGTAACGCGGCAGCGCTGCGGCGTCGCGTTGCGAGAATTTCCCGACCTCGCGCTGCGTGGTCTCGAGCGTGGGCCCGATTTTCAGATAGCGGCCGTCCGCCAGCGGCAGAAAATTGGAAATTGGCCGCTCGAGTATCTGCAAACCGTGCTGTTGCAGATTGAGGTCGCGAATGACCTGCGGATGCAGCAGGCTGACAGTGTAGCTCGCGGTCGAATTGCGAAAGCCGGGAAAAAATTCCTCGGTGACGGCGGCGCCGCCGACCACGCCGCGCCGTTCGAGCACGCGCACCTTGAGGCCGGCTGCCGCAAGATAGCACGCGCAAACGAGCCCGTTGTGGCCTCCCCCGATGATCACGGCATCGTATTTTTGCGGTGTGGGCATTTCCCCGATGATACTTCGTGTTCGCCGAGTCGGCGATACGCGACGGGGACAACAGCGGTATCATGAAAACTTGGAACGGTCTGCTGCCGCAGAAGGTCTAATTTCGACATGCGCGTGCCTAATCTATTGCCGCCGATCCTTGCACTGGCTGTACTAACTCTGGCCGGTTGCGCGTCGGTCTCGACTGAAATCACCGTGCTCGACCCGGCGCAGAAATTCGCGCCGACCGAACATGTCGTGATCCTCTTCGAATATCCGCCGCAGCCGTACGTGAAAGTCGCCTTGATCGAAGCGCAGGGCCTCGCCGGCGGCAGCGAGTCGGAAGTGCTCGAGGAAGCGCGCAAGCGCGCACGCGCGCTCGGCGCCGACGCGATCGTGCGCCTCGAAGTCGCGGCCGTCTATCATCCGCCGGTGCGCGTATACGATCCCGCTTACGCGAACATGTTTTACCCGTACTATCGGTATCCATACCGCTCGTTCTATTATCCGCGTTACCCGTACTCGCCGTTTCCCTACGACGGCTATCGATGGGTCGGCGGCGGCGACGTGCAGACGCTGAAGGCCGTCGCGATCCGCTACACCGACAAAGCGGTCCCCGCGGCTGCGCCGCAACGGGATTGATCGACCTACGGGAAATTTGGCGCGCCCGGCCCGATTCGAACGGGCGACCTTCGGCTTCGGAGGCCGACACTC
>CAZEAX010000066.1:0-14642 GCA_964510405.1 uncultured Streptomyces sp.
ATGTAGAGCAGCATGGCGCTCAGGTTCGCAGAGGTGAGCAGGACTTTGGGCACGTCCTTCATCGTCAGGTCTTTGTAAACGAACACGGAGATGAAGAACGCCCAGACCGCGGCCATTGCCGCCGCTTCCGTCGCCGTGAATATCCCGCTATAGATGCCGCCGATGATGATCACTACGAGCATCAACCCCCACACGCTCTTGTGAAACGCCGCCCCCCGCTCGCCCCAGGTGGCTCTGGGCAGGCGCGGGTAGTCGCGTTTCCTGGCGATGTACCACGTGACAGTGCAGAGCATGAACGTCAGCAACATGCCGGGAAACAGGCCGGCCACAAACAACGCGCCGATCGAGGTGTTGGTCGAAATCGCGTAGATTACCTTGGGTATCGACGGCAGCATGAGTATGCCGAGCGAGCCCGCAGTCACGATCACGCCGGCGCCGAAGCGTTTCGGGTAGCCGGCTTTCACCATCGCCGGCAGGATGATCGAGCCGATGGCGGCGACGGTTGCCACGCTCGAACCGCACACGAGTGCGAACATCGCGCAGGCGACGATGCCCGCGAGCGCAAGCCCGCCGTGCAGATGGCCGACCAGGCTGGTGGCGAAGGCGATCATGCGTTTCGCGACGCCGCCGTGCGTGAGAAAGCTGCCGGCGAGAATGAAGAACGGGATCGCCATGATCTCGAACTTCTCGATGCCGGTGAAGAGCTTCAGCGCCACGGCCTCGACCGGTACCGATGTCATATAGAACATGAACATCAGGACGGTCAGACCGAGCGCGATCGAGATCGGTATGCCCGTCAGCATCAGCGCGACCAGCAGCGCAAAAACGATGCCGACGTTGCCGAAGAAGCAAATTCCGATGAGCGTTGCAGCCAGACCGGCCAGCCAGGCGGCGGCCCGCGGTTTGGACATCTGCCCCCAGGGGACTACGGCCGCCTGCGTGCTCATTTCGCACCCGCTTTCAGCATGGCTGCATCGAGTTCCGGGTCCTCATCGGTAAGACCCTCGACGTGCGCGGCGTCGTGATGCGGCACTTCGCCCGTACGCACGAATGTCCACATCACCTGCAGGAAACGGAAGCACATCAGCCATGAACCGAGCGGGACGGCGGAATACACGATCCACATCGGCCACTCGAGGTCGGGCGCCGTCGGCCCTTCCGGCAGGGCGCCGGTATCCCACCCCAGCATATGGAACACGGCGTAGTGCATGCCGTTCTCCCAGATGAAGCGCGCACCGAGGGTGCCGATGATGCCGGTGAATAGCGCGCCGCCGATGAGCGCCAGAATGACCGATTTTTTGCGCCACTCCTCGGGGAGGCGGTTGACGAGCACGTCGACCCCGACGTGGATGCCGGTGCGCACGCCGTAGGCGGCGCCGAACTTGGCCATCCACACGAACATGTAAATGCAGAGCTCTTGCGCCCAGCTGAAATGCAGGGAGAGCAGCCAGTCCTGCACGTAGGGGATATGAGTCGCGGCCCCATAGCGGTGAATGACGGCGACGAATATGAGCAGCGTCGCCGCGCCCATGAGGAAGGTGATGATCCATTCCTCAAGATGATCGAGTACATTCATCTAGCTCCTCCCTGCGGCCACACCGCCGCGGATATCCGGTGGCCGCTGCGGTCGGGTCCGCAGCGACTGCGGCTTTTTTCTACAGCTTGTTGGGGTCGAAACCGGTCGCCTTGTAGATGGCGTCGAGGGTCTCTTTGCCGATGCGCGCGCCCTGTTCGCGCTGCACGCCCATCAGGGCTTTCTTCCATGCGCGTTTTTCGTCCGGGGTCAGCACGTAGATTTCGGTCTTGCCGGATTTGCGCACCAATTCGAGCGCGTCGATATTTTCCTGCTTGGCAATCGCATTCGCGTAATTGGTGGCTTCCTTCATCGCGCCTTCAAGAGCGGTGCGGATATCCGCGGGCAGGCCTTCCCAGAACTTCTTGTTTACGATCACCGCGTACTCGATCACGCCGTGATCCGACACTGTCACATTTTTCTGCACCTCGTACATTTTCTGGGTGTAGAGGTTGGACGGCGGATTTTCGGTCCCGTTGACTACACCCGTCTGCAGCGCCTGGTAAACCTCGGAGAACGCCATCACCTGCGGGATGGCGCCAAGATCGCGCATTTGCTGCTCGAGGACTTTGGACGACTGGATGCGCATCTTGAGGCCCTTGAAGTCGGCCGGCATTTTCAGCGGCCGGTTGGCGCTCATGCCTTTGAAACCGTTATCCCAGTAAGCAAGGCCGATGATGCCCCTCGGTTCCAGCTTCTTCAGCATGGCCAGTCCGACCGGGCCCTGCGTAACCTTGTGCAGTTCCACGTCCGTATCGAACAGGTAGGGCAGGTCGAACACCTCGAACTCCTTGGCGCCCAACGGGCCGAACTTGGCGAGAGATGGCGCCAGCATCTGCACGGCGCCGATCTGCAAAGCCTCCATCTCCTCCTGGTCCTTGTAGAGCTGGCTGTTCGGATAAACCTCGACTTTGACCTTGCCGGCGGTCGCTTTTTCCGCGAGTTCCTTGAACTTCAGGGCGCCCTTGCCTTTGGGTGTGTTTTCCGCGACGACGTGGCTGAACTTGATGACGATCGGTTGCTGCGCGTGCGCCAAGCCGAAGCTGCAGGCGACGGTGGCGATGACGACGGCGATCAGATGCTTCATAAAACCTCCTCAAAGACGAATCAATGACTAGTTATGAAAGCGATACTCAAACACCGCGCACCTTCAGGTATTGACCTAGGTCAAACATTCCTGCGATGCAGCGCCGCCACCGGGCCAATATGGCCGTCGGCGTCGCGGTTTACGCGGTTGCCGGCGCGAGAAACTGCTCGATGACGGCCGCCAGTTGCGCGGGTTGATCATGGTGCATCATGTGGCCGCAGTCTTCAAGCACGACCTCGCGAAAATCCCTGAACGCGGCTTTGCGTTCGGCGAGCTGCGCCGCGGAGTCTGCGCGCCACCCGGGCGCACCGGATTGCGCGCCCGACACCCACAGCACCGGCGCCGTGATGTGCCGCCAGCACGCGAAGATTTCCTCCAGGCGGTTTAACACGGGATTGACGAGCTTGTGCTTCGGATCGCTGTGCAGCGCCACATTGCCCGGGGCGAGTTCCTTCGCCCAGTGCTGCGCGAGGAAATGCGCCTTGTCGGCGGTCAGGCGCGGGTTGTTTTTTCTGAGCCGCGCCGCGACTTCCTCGAACGAAGCGTAGGATTTGAAAAGCGGCGGGTCGCGCAGCTGGGCAAGCCAGCGGGTGTAGCGCTTGGGCGCGTCTTCGGGTGCGGTGCGCGACGCGCCAAAGCCTTCGAGCGATATCAGTCTGGCCACGCGCTGCGGCCGCATGCCCGCGTACGTACTTGCCACATTGCCGCCCATGCTGTGCGCCACGAGGAACGCGGGCGCGTCCGGCTGGTAAATTTCCAGCAGCGCATCGAGATCGGCGTAATAGTCGGGGAACCAATAGCCGCCCGCGGCCCACGCGGTCAGGCCGAAGCCGCGCCAATCCGGAGCGACCACATACCAGTCGCGCTCAAAGCAATCGACCAGAAACTGGAACGACGCCGACACGTCCATCCAGCCGTGGAGCAGAAACATTTTCGGCGCGCGCGCGTCCCCCCACGTGCGCACGTGGTAGCGCAGGTTGCGTATGGTATGGATATGCGACTGGCTCGGCTTCATTCTTGGTATTTGGTTACCAAGCGGGGCAGAGTCGTTCATTTCATTCACCTTTCCGCCTTCATCCCTGGCAATCACTCCTGTCCGATTTCCGGCGCGATGCTCTCCTGCCCGCGCAAGGTGAACCATGAGAGCAGCGCGAGACTGGCGCCGATCAGCAGCATGCCGGTGATTTCAATGCCGCCGGGATTCTCGCCATATTTCAGTTTCGACAGCAGCACGCCCAGCGCGGGCACCGCCATCATGCCGAGGCTCGCAATGCCCGCCGGCAGATGCTTGAGTATATACAACCACAGGAGCCAGCCCGCGACCGAGCCCAACATGATGCCGTAGAGCAGCACGAGCGCAAAGTAGCCGGTCCACGCGACGGGGCGCGACGGCACGAGCCACGCAATGACTATGCCGACGATCCCGCCCAGCAGCATTTGCCACGCCGTCACCGACAGGAGATCGAAATTGCCCTCGTTGCGCCAGCGTTTGACGATGACCGAACTTGCCGCCCAGCACACGCCCGCCAGCACGGCGTAGACGCGACTCGCGAAACTGCCGCCGAAATTCCACGGCTCGAGCACCAGCAGCAGGCCGGTCGCGGCCGACAATACCGCGAGCCACTGTACGCCGCGGATGCGCTCGCCGAGCAGCGGCCACGCGAAAAGCAGCGTCCAGAACGGGAACGTGTAAACGAGCACGGTGGTTTTGCCGACCGCGCCCGCTACGAGCGCCCAGCAGATGAAGCACACGAAGCCGGTCGTCTGAAACAGCCCGAGCAGCAGGAGGCGCGGCAATTGACGCGGCGCCAACGGCCTTTTCATCCAGGCCATCGCGGCGAACAACAGCAACGCGCCCGGTGCGGTGCGCAGCGCCGCGAAGTCGAAGGGATCCGCGAACTGCAGACCCTCTTTGAGCATGATCCAGTTGTAGGCCCAGATCAGCGACAACAGGGCGAGCGCGGCGAGCGCGCGGCGGGCGGATGATGCGGGCGGTGGCATTCCCGGAAGAATTTCGTTAACTTATCGGCGTCACAACAAATAATCAGCGTGGATTATGCGGCAATTTCCCGGCGAAAACCTATGCGCCTTCGCGTAGCCGCCTTTGTTTTCGGCGCTTGCATGCTGGCGCTGGCGCAATTCGCGCCCGCCCCGTCGGTCGCTCACGCGCAGTCAAACGCCGCGTACGACAAGGGTTTGTTGTGGCGCATCGAGAAAGCGCAGGCGCCGCCGAGTTATCTGTTCGGCACCGTGCATCTCGCCGACAAGCGCGTGACGTCGCTGCCTGACGCGGTGCGCGACTCGTTCGACGCGGCGCGTACGTTCACGATGGAAGTCTCGCTCGATCAATCGAATATCGCGGCGCTGGCTGCGCGTATGGTGTACCTGGACGGCCGCGACCTGCCGGGTATTGCGGGCGAGGCGCTGTTTAAAAAAATCGTCCCGTTGACCGCCGGACTCGGCCTGCCGCCCGAAATGGCGCGGCTCTTCAAGCCGTGGGCCATGGTGCTGCTGTTGCAGATGCCGCAGCAGGACGCGGAGAACGTGCTGGACTTCATGCTGCAACGCATGGCCGCGCAACAAGGCAAGGCGTTGCATTACCTGGAAACCGTCGACGAACAGGTCGCCGCGTTCGAGTCCATGCCGGACGAGGATCAGCTTGCGCTGCTCAGGCACGTGGTCGAAACGCATCATGAAATGAAAGCGCAGGCGGAGCAGCTGGTGCAGGCGTATCTGCAGCGCGATCTCGGCTTGATGTGGCAGATCGGCGAGGCGGACGTCGTCGGGCGGCCAGAATTAAGGCCGCTCAAGGAAGTGTTCGATCAGCGGCTCCTGTATGACCGCAATGCGCGCATGGCCGAACGCATGCAGCCTCAATTGAAAGCCGGCGCCGCATTCATCGCGGTGGGTGCGCTGCATTTATACGGCGAACGGGGAGTGTTGAGCCTGCTCGCGCGCAACGGATACCGCGTTACGCGTGTGTACTAGCGCGGGCTACTTACGCGCTAGCGCGCAGCCGCGTTGCGCTGCGCGTCCTCGAGTTGCTGTTGCGCGGCCGTCACCGCATCTTCGAGCGCCTTGACGCGCTCCAGGTACGAGTCACTCAAACGCGAAGTTGCGCCGCCGCCCTTGGCGACGCCTATGCGGTCGCCTTCCCGTTGCTCGCGGCCTTCGGCCAGCGCTTTTTGCGCGGCTTCGAGTCGTTGCCGCGCCGCGGCCACCTCGGAATTGTTGCCCGTCCCATCGGCCGGATTTGAGGACGGGCCGGCGTCAGCTGCCGGTGTGGGTGTCGAAATATTCAATGGCGCGAGATTGACCTGCTTTGACTCCTTCGCGCCAGGCGCAGGCTTGTCGCCGTAGACGATTTTGCCGTCGGGCATCACCGAGCGGAACACGGCCTGCGCATGCGCGGCCGCAGAGCCCAGCGCGAGCGCAAGCAGAAGCGGTATGTAGCGGAACATCATCAACCTCGCGCGTTTAACCGGATAGTATTGAATTTGGGGGCGATTCCGTGCGCTGTCAAGTCGCAGCCGACGAACGTCGTGGCGCGCGGACCGCATTGGCACGATTTTTGGTTGACGACGTGACGCAAGTCACGCCGCGCTTCGTTCGCGCTCACGCCGCGCGCCGAACGCGATAAAATATACGGCATGCCGACACCGTCTTTTGTTCACCTGCGCCTGCACAGCGAGTACTCGGTGAGCGACGGCATCGTGCGTCTCGACGATGCGGTGGGCGCGGCGTTTGCCGACGACATGCCCGCGCTGGCGCTGACCGATCTGGCCAATATGTTCGGCATGGTCAAGTTCTATCAGGAGGCGCGCGGCAAGGGCTTGAAACCCGTGATCGGCTGCGACGTCTGGGTGGAAAACGCAACCGACCGCGACAAGCCGCACCGCCTGCTGCTCTTGTGCCAGTCGCGCGCGGGCTACCGAAACTTGAGCGAACTCCTGACGCGCGCGTATCGCACGAACCAGTATCGCGGGCGCGCCGAATTCAAAAAAGAATGGTTTGCCGCGCCCGCGGGCGACGGCCTGATTGCGCTGTCCGGCGCGCACCACGGCGAGGTAGGGGCCGCGCTGGCGGCCGGCAATTACAAGCAGGCTGTCGCGGCGGCGCGGGCGTGGGCCAAACTTTTTCCGCAACGGTTCTATCTGGAACTGCAGCGCCCGCAAGCGGCGCCGCAGGCGGAAAGCTGCGTGCAGCAGTCGCTGCAGCTCGCATCCGAATTGAAACTGCCGGTGGTCGCAACCCACCCGGTGCAGTTTCTCAAGGCCGACGACTTTCGCGCGCACGAGGCGCGCGTGTGCATTGCCGAGGGTTATGTGCTCGCCGACCAGCGGCGGCCGCGCTATTTCGGGCCCGACCAGTATTTCAAGTCGCAGGCGGAAATGGCGGAATTGTTCGCCGACATTCCCGCGGCGCTGGCCAACAGTGTCGAGATCGCCAGGCGCTGCAACCTGACGCTCGAGCTCGGCAAATCGAAACTGCCGCCGTTCCCGACGCCCAACGGCGAAAGTCTCGACGACTACTTGCGCGATCGCGCACAGGAGGGCCTCGCGCTGCGGCTCGGCCAGCTTTATGCGGATGCCGCCGAGCGCGCCGGGAAATTACCCGGTTATCAGCAGCGCCTCGAATTCGAAATCAAGACGATCCTGCAAATGGGCTTCGCGGGCTACTTTCTGATCGTGGCGGACTTCATCAACTGGGCGAAATCGAACGGCGTGCCGGTCGGGCCCGGCCGCGGCTCGGGCGCGGGGTCGCTGGTCGCGTATTCGCTCGGCATCACCGATCTCGATCCGTTGCGCTACAACCTGCTCTTCGAGCGCTTCCTGAATCCGGAACGCGTGTCGATGCCCGACTTCGATATCGACTTTTGCCAGGACGGCCGCGACCGCGTGATCGAGTACGTGCGGCACAAATACAGCGCCGACAGCGTGTCCCAGATCGTCACCTTCGGCACCATGGCCGCGAAGGCGGTGGTGCGCGACGTCGGGCGCGTGCTAGATCTCGGTTACAACTTCTGCGACCAGCTCGCGAAACTCGTGCCGTTCCAGCCGGGCCGCCACATCACCTTGCGCCGGCGCACCGACCGCAATGACGACCAGACGATCTACGCGCGTGAAGTCGAGCCGCTGATCAACCAGCGCGAAGCAGCGGAAGAAGAGGTGCGCGAGCTGCTCGAACTCGCGGAGCGCCTCGAAGGTCTCACGCGCAACGTCGGCATGCATGCGGGCGGCGTTCTGATCGCGCCGGGCAAGCTCACGGACTTTTGCCCGCTGTATGCGGCGGAAGGCTCGGTGAGCGTCGTCTCGCAGTTCGACATGAAGGACGTCGAAGCGGTCGGGCTCGTCAAGTTCGACTTCCTCGGCCTCACGACACTGACCATTCTCGACTGGACGCTGCGCTATATCAAGAAGCTCGATCCGGCTTCGACCATCGCGCTGGAATCGATCCCGCTCGACGATGCCGAGGCCTATCGCATGTTCTCGACGGCGAAAACCACCGCCGTGTTCCAGTTTGAATCGCGCGGCATGCGCGACATGCTTAAGCAGGCGAAGCCCGATCGTTTCGAGGACATCATCGCGCTCGTCGCGCTGTACCGTCCGGGTCCGATGGATTTGATCCCCGACTTCATCGCGCGCAAGCACGGCAAGCCGTTCGAATATCCGGAGCCGCGCGTCAAGTCCGTGCTGGCCGAAACCTACGGCATCATGGTGTACCAGGAGCAGGTGATGCAGATGGCGCAGATCATCGGCGGCTACAGCCTGGGCGGCGCCGACCTGCTGCGCCGCGCGATGGGCAAGAAAAAGCCCGAGGAAATGGCGCAGCAGCGCAGCATATTCCGCGAGGGCGCGGGCACGAACGGCCTGACCGAGCAGAAGGCCGACGAGCTTTTCGACTTGATGGAAAAGTTCGCGGGCTACGGCTTCAATAAGTCGCACGCCGCGGCCTACGCGCTCGTCGCCTATCAGACCGCTTACTTCAAGGCGCATCACGCGGCGGCTTTCATGGCGGCCAACTTGTCGGCAGCGGCGGACGACACCGACAAGGTGAAACAGTTTTACGAAGATGCGCGGGCGAACGGCCTGAGCGTGCTGCCGCCGGACATCAACCGCGGCGAATACCGCTTCATGCCGGTCGACACCAAAACCATCATTTACGGATTGGGATCGATCAAGGGCACCGGCGAATCGGCAATTGCCTCGATCGTCGCGGCGCGTGACAAAGGCGGGCCGTTCAAGGACTTGTTCGATCTGTGCGAGCGCGTCGACAAGCGCGTCGTCAACCGGCGCGTGATCGAGGCGCTGATTCGCGGCGGCGCATTCGATGCGATCGACGATCATCGCGCGCGGCTGCTCGCATCCGTCGGCATCGCATTGACTGCCGCCGAGCAGGCGGAGCGCAACGCGCAGCAGGTGAGTTTATTCGGCGGCGCCGACGCGGCCGAACATGCGCGCCCGGCGCTGATGGACGTGCCGCGCTGGGACCAGCGGACGTTTCTGCGCGAAGAGAAGACCGCGCTCGGCTTTTATCTTTCCGGTCATCCGTACACCGCGTACCGCGAAGAGCTCGGGCAGTTCGTGCGCACGTCGCTCGACCGCCTGCAACCCTCCGGCGGCGAATACGGGCAGGGCGCGCAAACCGTGTTGATCGCGGGCGTGGTGGAATCGATGCGTTTTCAGAAGACGCAGAATTCGCGCATGGCGATTATCAACCTGTCGGACGGCGCCGCGACCCAGGAAGTGACCGTATACGGGGAGATTTTCGAGCAATACCGGCAGGTCATCGTCGAGGATGCGGTGCTGGTGATGGAAGCGAAGGTGCGCAACGTGCGGCGCGGCGGCGGCGACGAGGCCGAGACGGTCGTCATGCGCATCAATGCCGACAAGATTTACGACCTCAACGCGGCGCGCAACCGGTTCGCGCGCGGCGTGCGGCTGACGTGCAACGGCCAGTCGTCGGCGCAAAAGCTGAAAGAATTGCTGGCGCCTTACCGCAACGGCCCGTGCCCGGTCTCGATCGTTTATCACAATCGCGCCGCGAGCTGTGAAATCGAGCTCGGCGAAGACTGGCGCGTGAGCCTCAACGAGAACCTGTTGCAGTCGCTCGCGGCGTGGCTCACCGAGCCGAACGTTACGATCCTGTATAGCGGACAGCGTTCCGCCGGCTAGGCGCTCGGCAGCGTCGCCTGCATCGACGGCCGCGCCGAGAACTTTTCGTACCAGGCCGCAAGTTTGGGCCGGCGCTTGCGCCAGTCGTCGTCGCCATAGCGAAAATCCAGCCAACCCAGCGCGCAGGCGACCGTGATGCCGCCGATGGTCGGTTCGCCGTCGAGCGAGCCCGCCTCGCGTTCGAGCAGATCGAGCCCGCCGTGCCACTTGGTTTGCTGGCCCGCGATCCAGCCCGCCCACTGGAATTCCCTGGGGCGCACCGCCATTTCATACCGGCACAGGATGCCGGCGTCGAGGATGCCGTCGCCAGTCGCCTGCAGCCTGAGGGCCGTCCAGCGCGCTGGGCCTGCCGCCGGAAATAACTTGCGGCCCGCGTGGAGGCTGTCCAAGTATTCGCAAATGACGGGCGAGTCGAACAGCGCGGTGCCGTCGTCGAGCGCCAGCGCGGGAATTTTTTTCAGAGGGTTGGCTTGCGCCAGGCTTGCATTTTCCTGGACCGGCGACACGATGGTGGTGACTTCCGCAATCTGCTTGTCGAGCCCCGTTTCGCGCGCGAACACGCGTACCTTGCGCACGAACGGCGATGCATTGTTGAAGAACAGTTTCATGAACTCCCCCCGCTGATTGAATTGAACTGGTTGCAGCGTAGCGATTATACGGTCGGCAGCGTCTCGAATCGCTCGAATGTTTCATCCGAGTCGGCGACCTCGAAGGCGGTCACTGTCGCTGCCGGCGGGCCGCGCCGCGCCCGTTCGAGCATCGCATTCACGGCGTCCGGCGCGCCCGCTACGATCGCCTCGACACTGCCATCGGCGCGGTTGCGCACCCAACCCGTGATCTGGAACTGGCGGGCTTTGTACGCGATGTAGTGACGGTAGCCGACGCCCTGCACGCGGCCGCGGATCGTAAGATGTTTGGCGACGATATCCATCGGGATGACGGGTCACAAGTTGCGGCGTGGCGGCAATTCGCTTACCGTAGTAAATTGCTATCCGCCCGGGGAGAAGTTTATGCGAAAAACGAGGATTTATGTGCTCGCCATGCTCGCGTTGCTGGGTTCGGGCGCGCTGCTGCCCGCGGCGGGCAGCGCGGCGGATGCCAAACACAAGGTGATATTCCAGGTCAGCGACAACGATCCGGCCAAGTGGAACCTCGCGCTCAACAACGTCAAAAACATACAGCAGGATATCGGCAGGGATAACGTCGACATCGAAGTCGTCGCCTACGGCCCCGGACTGAACATGCTGAAGCTTGATTCTGCAGTATCGGCGCGCGTGGGCGATGCGCTGGGCCAGGGCGTAAAAATCATGGCCTGCGAAAACACGATGGCCAATACCAAGGTCGGCAAGGCCGACATGCTGCCCAACATCGGCTACGTGAAAGCCGGGGTGGTCGAGCTGATGGTAAAGCAGCAGCAGGGCTATTCCTATATCCGCCCGTGACGGTCGCCGTGCGATGCCGTGGGTCGCGGCGATAGCCAGCACGCGCAAATCGCCCTAGAATCGGGGCTGTTAAACAAGACAAGCTAGACCCGGTGGCGACGTTTCCACCGCGCGCCGGCGGAATCCAGAGTCCGTAACATAATGAAACGCGCGATGCGCTGTCACGATTTTGGCTCAGAACGCGAAGCAAGACACGCCGCTTAGTCATTCTAAGCTAGTGGCTTGCGACAATGTTATGGGCCAAAACTCGTGCCAGCCCGAAGGGTTGCAGCCAGAATCGGCGGCGCACCGCAGCGTGGAGCAGGGATCGGCGCAACGCGGAGCAGGGGTCCCATTCATGGGGATGCGATCGTGGAGCCGATCATGGGCGCACATATGCCGATCCCAATGCGCATCTGCGGGGTCAGATCCCAGAGGGAACCCTCTTCCGCCCTCCGACGCGCCCCGCTTGCGGGGGTGCGACCGCGCAGGTGCGTGTAAGTCGCGTAGAATCAGTGCGCCGAGTGTCGCGCTCCGGGGTCGCATCCAAGCACACAGCGCTTGGAACCTGCTCCGCCCTCCACGCGACGCCGCGTTGCTCGTCTTGGCAATAGAACGACTATTGCCTTCACCGGGCGCCTTGCCATCACCAATTCTGGCTGCAACGCACACGTGTTTCATTATGTTACGGACTCTAAATGCCCTGGTTTGATTTCATCCCGCTGAATATCGTCATCGGCATCATCCTCTTGTGGATTGCGCTCGGTGTCGCGGGACTGATCGCACCGTCGAATCTGCAATATGTCACGCGTGCGTTGCTGCCGCTCGGTGCCGCGGCCGGTGTGGCGCTTGCAGCGACCGCCTTCGCCGCGATGACGCAGGATGCGGCGGTTTGCGTGTTGCCGCTCGGCCTGCCGGACCTGCCGTTTCATCTGCGCATCGACGCACTTTCGGCGTTTTTCCTGGCGCTGCTGGGGCTGGCTTCCGCCGGCGTTTCGCTCTTTTATGCCGGCTACCTGCGCGCCGGCGAAGACAACTCGCCGGGCCTGACCTGCCTGCAATATCACCTGTTTCTCGCGAGCATGGCGGCAATCTTCGTCGCCGACGACGGCTATCTTTTCATGGTCGCGTGGGAGTCGATGGCGCTGTCGTCGTATTTCCTCGTCACGAGCAACCATCGCGATGCGACGACGCGCAGCGCCGGGTTTCTTTATTTGTTGATCGCGCACGTCGGTGCGATCGGCATCCTGCTGTGCTTCGGCGTGCTGCAGGCCGGCAGCGGCGATTACACGTTCGCCACGATGCGCGCAGTCGAGCCGGCTTCCGCAGGTTGGATGACGGTCGCGTACCTGCTGGCGCTGTTCGGCTTCGGCGCGAAGGCCGGTCTGCTGCCGTTGCACGCGTGGTTGCCGGAAGCGCATCCGGCTGCGCCGTCGCCGGTGTCGGCGCTGATGAGCGGCGTGATGCTGAAGACCGCGATTTACGGTTTGCTGCGCGTCACGTTCGACCTGCTGAATACGCAGATCTGGTGGTGGGGCGTGCTGACCCTTGCGCTGGGGCTCGTCACCGCATTGTTCGGCGTGCTGTTCGCGGCGGTCCAGACGGACATGAAGCGCCTGCTCGCGTACTCGTCGATCGAGAATATCGGCATCGTGCTGATCGGCATCGGACTTGCAATCACGTTCCGCGCGTTCGACATGCACGCGCTCGCCGCGCTCGCGCTCGTGGCGGCGCTTTATCACTGTCTCAATCATGCGTTTTTCAAGTGCCTTTTGTTCCTCGTCACCGGTTCGGTGCTGCACGCGACCAACGAGCGCAGCCTCGGCCGCCTCGGGGGGTTGATCCACAGCATGCCGGTGGTGGCCTGGCTTGCGTTGATCGGCACGCTGGCGATCGCGGGGCTGCCGCCGTTGAACGGATTCGTTTCCGAGTGGCTGCTCCTGCAGGCGTTCCTGCTCACACCGGGACTGCCGAACTCTTACCTCAATATGCTGGTGCCGGTGGCGGCGGCCGCGCTCGCACTGACCTTTGCGTTGTCGGGCTACGTGATGGTGAAGTTTTACGGCGTGATTTTTCTCGGCCAGCCGCGCGAGGAAAAGCTCAAGGCTGCGCATGATGCCGGCGGTTTCGAGCGGCTCGGCCTGCTGTGGCTCGCGGTGGGTTGCGTGCTGCTTGGTGTGCTGCCGGTTCCGATCATCCTGCAACTGGGCACCGTGACATCGCAATTGCTCGGCGCGTCGATCGGCGACAGCGTGGTCGCTTCGGGCTGGTTGTTCATCACCCCCATCGCCCCTGAACGCGCGAGCTACAGCCCGCTCATCTTTCTGGTCGTGATAGCCGCGGTCGTTCTGCTGGTGTTCCTGCTCGTGCGCGCTGTTTATCACGGGCGCGTGCGCCGCGGCGCTGCGTGGGACTGCGGCTTTCCGTTGCAGACGTCGCGCATGCAGGACACGGCCGAAGGTTTCGGCCAGCCTATCAAGCGCATTTTCGAAATGTTTTTCCGGATCGAGCGCCACGAGCCGACGCCGTTCGATAGCGCGCCGTACTACAAGAGCCGCACCGAAGACCGCCTGTGGTACTGGCTGTATCTGCCGGTGGCGCGACTGGCGGAGCGCCTGTCGGGATGGGTCGGTGTGCTGCAACGCGGCCGCATCCACATCTATCTTATCTACAGTTTCGCAACGCTGATCCTGTTGCTGGCCTTCGCGCGATGATAGAAGCGGTTCTCTCCCAGTTGTTCCAGACCCTGCTTGCGGTGCTGCTGGCGCCGTTGATGCTGGGGTGGATCAACAATTGCCGCGCGTGGCTGCAGAACAAGAGCGCGCCCGGACTCATGCAGCCGTACCGCACGCTGCGCAAACTGTTTCACAAGGACGCGGTGCTCGCGCACAATGCGTCGTCGCTCTTCCGCGTCGCGCCTTATCTGATTTTCGGCTGCATGGTGCTCGCCGCCAGCATCGTCCCGGCGATCGAAACGAACCTGCCGTTCGCCTATGCGGCCGATGCGATCGCGCTGGTCGGCGTGTTCGCACTGGCGCGCGTATTCATGGCGCTTGCCGCAATGGATATCGGCACCGCTTTCGGCAGTTTGGGCGCCCGGCGCGAAATGCTGGTCGCGTTTCTCGCCGAGCCGGCGCTCCTGATGGTGTTGTTCACGCCCGCGCTGATCAGCCAGTCGACGAGCCTCAATACGATGGTTGCGACGCTGGGTCAACGGGAGTTCGCGTTGTACCCGAGCCTCGCTTACGCGGCCGTCGCGTTCGTGATGGTGCTGCTGGCGGAGAACGCGCGCATCCCGATCGACAATCCCGCGACCCACCTCGAGCTCACGATGATTCACGAAGCCATGATCCTCGAATATTCGGCGCGCCATCTCGCGTTGATGG
>CAZEAX010000067.1:0-6996 GCA_964510405.1 uncultured Streptomyces sp.
TTCATCAAGGAGAACCTGTTCGAAACGGATTTGAGCAAAGCCACGGTCATCACGACCTATCTTCTGCCGGAAATGAACCAGCAGCTGCGCCCGAAAATACTCAACCTGAAACCCGGCACCCGCGTCGTGGCGCACGACTATCATATGGGCGAGTGGTTGCCCGATGAGCAAAAAGACATCCCGGTGCCGGAAAAAACTGTCGGCCATCCGGGTCTCAGCATCATCTACCTATGGACGGTCCCCGCTAAAGTGGGCGGGCGGTGGCAGGCGCAGATTAATTCGCCGGCTCACACCGGCGGCCTGGAACTCGAATTCAGCCAGAAGTTCCAGAAGCTCGAAGGGAGCGCTAAAAGCGGCGGCCAGACCATCGCGCTGCTGGCGCCGGCCATCGCCGGCGATCAATTGAGTTTTGCGTTCTTCATCAAGCCGGGCGACAACGTGACACGTCATCAGTTCACCGGCACGGTCAAAGTCGACACGATCGAAGGCACGGTCAAGGTCGGCGACGGCGCGGCTCAGCAGCAATTGCCGTGGAGCGCCAAAGTCGTGCAACGCACGGCGGGTCCGCAATGACGGAGGCGGTCGCGGGCAGGGGCGCGCGGCCGCGGGCGAGCCTCACGCTCGCCGACACGCTGGCAATGGTGGTCGGCCACGTCGTCGGCATCGGCATCTTCAAGGCGCCGTCGCTGGTCGCCGGCATGTCGTCGAGCGAGACGATGTTCTTTCTGCTGTGGATCGCGGGCGGTGTCGCGTCGCTGATCGGCGCGCTCTGCTATGCGGAGCTCGGCAGTGCGTACCCGAATGCCGGCGGCGAGTATTTTTTCCTGCGCCGCGCGTACGGCAATCCGCTGGCGTTCCTGTTCGCGTGGGCGCGCATGACCATGATCCAGACCGGGGTCATCGCGGCCATCGCGTTTGTTTTCGGCGACTACGCGGCGCAGCTTCTGCCGCTCGGCGCCCACGGCTCCGCCGTCTACGCGGCCGGCGCGGTCGCCGCTATTACCGCGTTGAACGTGGCCGGCACCTACCAGAGCAAGTGGGTGCAGAATATTCTCACGCTCGCGCTGGCGCTCGCGATTCTGGGCATCGTCTGCGCGGGACTCGCGCTGGGCGGCGCCGCCGCCGCGCCCGCCGCGGCAGGCGCGCGCACCGCGATGCCGGGGCTTGCGATGATATTCGTATTGCTCACGTACGGCGGCTGGAACGAAGCCGCGTACTTGACGGCGGAAATGCAGAACCTGCGCCGCGACATCGTGCGCGCACTGATTTTCGGCATAGTCATCATCACCACGCTGTACCTGCTGCTCAACTACGCCTACTTCAATGCGCTCGGGCTCGACGGCATGCGCGCGTCCAAAGTAGTCGCCGCGGACCTGATGAAAGCAACGCTCGGTACCTCGGGCGCCGTTGTGCTGAGCATGATCGTGATGCTCTCTTCGCTGTCCGCATTGAACGCGTCCGTCTTCACCGGCGCGCGCACGAATTACGCGCTTGGACGCGATTTCAGGCTCTTTTCGTTCATGGGCCGCTGGAACGAGCGCGCGATGACGCCGGTCAACGCGTTGCTGTTGCAGGGCGCGATCGCGCTCGCGCTGGTCGCGCTCTCGTCGCTTACGCCGGACGGCTTTGAAACGATGGTCGCGTATACGGCCCCCGCGTTCTGGCTGTTTTTCCTGTTGACGGGGATTTCGCTGTTCGTGCTGCGCCGCCAGAAACCGGACAATCCCGAACCTTTCCGCGTGCCGTGGTATCCGCTGGTGCCGGCGTTGTTTTGCGCGGTGTGCGGCTACATGCTCTATTCGAGTATTAACTACGCCGCGAGCCACGACCCCGGCAGCATCGGCGCCGTGGTTGGTATCGGCGTGCTGCTCGCGGGAATCCCGGTCATGCTGATGGCACGAAGCGCACAGCGGCGTGCCGGGGCAGGCTAGGCCGGCAGCACTCTGACCTGAGTCGGCGCGATGCCGACCTTGACCGCGCTGCCCGGCACGAATTCGACGTTGCCGCCGTAATGCGACTGGTCGGCGACGAGTTCGGTGCCGTGGGCGTCGATCCGGTAGCGCACGAACTCGCCGAGAAATTCGCGGTGCGCCACCTGGCCATCGATCCAGATCCGGTCCGTTGCGCCCACGCTGTCGGCCGCGGCAAGACTCAGCGTGTGCGGCCTGAACGCAATCGCGGCATTGCCGGCGATCGGGTGATCGGTCGTGAGATCGACGCGCCCGAGCAGCGGCGATTCGAACGTGACGCCGCCCGGCATGGCGCGCACCGTCCCCTCGAGCAGATTGATCGTGCCGACGAAGCTCGCAATGAAACGGTTCAGCGGGCGGTCGAACAAATCCATCGGCGTGCCGACCTGCTGGATGGTGCCGCGGTCCAGCACGGCGACGCGGTCCGAGATCGACAGCGCTTCTTCCTGGTCGTGGGTGACGAAGATCGTGGTGACGCCGAGCTTGCGCTGCAACGCCAGCAGTTCCGTGCGCATGTGCACGCGCAATTGCGCATCGAGGTTGGACAGCGGTTCGTCGAGCAGCAGGACCTTGGGTTCGATCGCGATGGTGCGTGCAACCGCTACCCGCTGCTGCTGGCCGCCCGAGAGCTGGTTGGGCCGGCGCTGCCCGAAATCCTTGAGGCCCACGAGTTCGAGCGCCGCCGCGGTTTTGCGCGCAACTTCGGCGCGCGGGAGGCGCCGCTCTTCGAGGCCGAACGCGACATTCTGGGCGACGGTCAGGTGCGGCCACAGCGCGTAATTCTGAAACACCATGCCGATGTCGCGTTGCCAAGGCGATATATTAGTGATGTCCGTGCCGTCAATCGTGACGTTGCCGGCCTGCGCCTGATTGAAGCCGGCGATCAAGCGCAGCAGCGTCGATTTGCCGCAGCCGGATGGCCCGAGCAGCGCGAAAAATTCGCCGGGTTCGATGGTCAGCGAGATGTCGCGCAGCACTTGCGTCGCGCCGAACGCGAGGCTGACGTTGCGGATATCGACCTTGACCTTGCGTGCATTTGCTAACGGTTCGTTCATTATGTCAGGCACTCTTACACTCCCGTTTTGACCAGTTGCGCGGTTTGACCCGCAGCGCGGCTGCGGATCAGGCGGTTGGAGAAATACGTGCCGAGACCGACCATTACAACGGCGATCACGCCTAGTGCCGCGCCCGGCCCACGTCCGGCGATGCTCTGCATGTAGAGATAGATGCCGTACGACATCGGCGCGTTGCTCTGCGCGGTGACGAGCATGATCGTTGCCGACAACTCGACCGCGGCGGTGAGAAAGCTCGTCACGAAACCGGCGAGGATGCCGCCGGCCATCAGCGGCACGACGACGCGATAGATGGTGCGGTTCTTGTTCGCGCCGAGGTTTTCAGCGGCTTCCTCGAGCGACACGTGCATTTGCTGCAGCGCCGCCATGCACGAGCGCAGCGCGTAGGGCAGGCGGCGCACGGTGTAGGCGATCGCGATGATGAGCCAGAACGCGGTGAATGGCTGATCGGTGAACGGCAGCTGGAAATCGCGGAACGTGCGCAGGTAGCCGATGCCGATGACCACGCCGGGGATGGCGATTGCGGCGGTCGCGCCCAGATCGAGCCACTGACGGCCCGGAAGTTTCGTGCGCAGGATCAGGTAGGCAATCGCCGTGCCGATGATTACGTCGAGGCCGGCGGCGAGGCCGCAATAGAGCAGGGTATTGGCCATCATGCCGGTCGAGTCGCGGAATACGGTCGCGTAATTGTCGAGCGTATACACGTCCGGCACGACCGAGTAGCTCCACACTTTGGAGAACGACAAGAGCAGGATGCCGAGGTGCGGCGACAGCACTATCACGAGCACGAGCACGATCCAGCCGTACGCGATGACCGCCTGCCAGGGTTTGAGCTTGCGCTTCGCCAGGTTAGAGCCGCCGCGTTGCAGCGTCGCATAATCCTTGCCGCGCATGAGCCAGGTCGAGCCCCACACCGCGACGAGCGACGCGATCACCATGATGACGCTCGCGACGTAGCCGATCGGGTCGTCGAGGCCGATCGACGATATGCGGTAATAGGCTTGCGCCGCCAATATGTTGGTCACGTTGAGCACGAGCGGCGTGCCGACGTCGTCGAACACCTTGAGAAAGACGAGGGCCGCGCCGGCGAGGTAGCCCGGCATGGCCAGCGGAAAGACGATGCGGCGGAAGAGGCGCAAGCCGCTCGCGCCGAGATTCTGCGCCGATTCTTCCATCGCGCTGTCGATATTGGCGAGCGCCACCGTCAGGTTGAGCAGGATGAACGGGAAGTAGTGCAGCGCTTCGACGAAGATCACGCCGTTCAGACCTTCCATGAACGGAATGCCGAAACCGCAACAGTCGTTGAGGATCAGGTTGACCGAACCGCTGCGCCCGAACAATAGTTGCATTGCCGCGGCGCCGACGAAGGGCGGCATGATGAGCGGCAATACGCCCAGCGTCTGGATCAATACGCTGCCGCGAAACTGGAAGCGCATCGTGAAATAGGCGAGCGGCAGCGAGATCACGGAGGACAGCAGCACGCTCATGCCGCCGACGTAGAGGCTGTTGTAGAACGATTCGCGCATCAGCGTGAGCTGGAAAAACGAGAAGAAATGCGCGAGCGTCAGCGTGCCGTCGCTGTTGGTAAAAGCGACATACACGACGGTGATGACCGGGACGATCAAAAACATCAGCAGGAATGCGGCGATCGCGAGCGCAATCGCGGCATGCGTGGGACTGAGACGATTAGTCATTTGCCGCAATCGCGAGTCAAACCGCACGACGCAGAGGACGCAGGGGCGCGCAAAGGGGATCAGGCAAGCGGCTGCTTTGTTGTTTTCCTCTGCGAACCTTCGCGTCCTCCGCATTAAGAGTTTGCCGTATTATTTTCGTCGTCATGTTTGATTCAAGCGAGCGTAAACCCTTCGAGCGAGATTTCCGGTTCGCGGCCTGCCGCGAGGTCCGCGATAATCTTGCCGCAGCCGCACGCGAGCGTGAAGCCGAGCGCGCCGTGCCCGACGTTCAGCAGCAGGTTCGAATAGCGGGTGCGCCCGAGCACCGGCGTGCCTTTGGGGGTGGCGGGACGCAGGCCACACCACATTTGCATGCGGCCGAAGTCCGCGCTCGCGGGAAACGTCTGCCCGACCTGCCGCACCAGCACGTCGATGCGCGCGGGATCGAGCTCGGCGCGATAGTTGGTGATATCGGCCATGCCGGCTACGCGCAACTCATCGCCGAGCCGCGCGTAGACGACTTTGCGCTTGTGGTCGGTAATGCTCACGAGAGGCGCTGCGTTGGCGTTTTTGATCGGCAGCGTCAGGCTGTAGCCTTTTAACGGGTAGATCGGCGCGTCGATGCCGATCGGCCGCAGCAGGAAAACGCTTTGCGCGCCCAATGTGACGACATAGCAATCGGCGGCAATCGGGTTGCGATTGGTTTCGATCGACGTGATGCTGTTGCCGCCGCCCACGACGGCCGTGACCTGCGTGTCGAATTCAAACTTGACCGGCCGCGGGCCGGCGCTCATCACGCGTTCCAGGCTGGTACAGAAATGATAGCAATCGCCGGCGTCCTCGCTCGGCGTGTAGATGCCGCCTGCGATCTCGTGTGCGATATGCGCGAGCGCGGGTTCCAGCGCGATGCAGCCGTCGCGGTCGAGCGCCTGCTGCTCGCAGCCGAGCAAGCGCTGGTAATCCATCGTCGCCACCGCGCCGCGGAACGAGGCCTCGTCGGAATAAAACACGAGCTTGCCGTTGCGCACGTAATCGAAGTCTAGTTCTTCCAGCTGCACCATGTCGTGCATCAGCTGCCGGCTGTAAAACGAAAGGCGCAGCAGGCGCGAAGTGGTCAACTCGCTCTGTGCGGTCGTGCACGCGAGCACAAACTGCAGGCAAAAGCGCCATTGGAAGAAATCCAGGCGCGGCGAAAACCTGAGCGGCGCATCGCGCTTCATGAGCCACGGCGGCACTTTGGGCAGCACGCCGGGGCCGGCGAGCGGCGCCACGTAGCTGTATGAAAGCTGGCCGCCGTTGGCGTAGCTCGTTTCGAGCCCGACGCCCGCGTTGCGCTCGACGACCGTGACGTCGTGACCGGCGCTCCAGAGAAAATACGCGGAGGTCATGCCGGCGACGCCGGCACCCATCACGCAGACTTTCATCCGAAGGCTGCCGCGCGCCTATTTCGCGAGGCTGGCGGCCTGATCGGCGAGCTCGACGGCGCGCAGGTAGTTTTTGCGCGCAGTGTTGCTCCAGTACTCCTCGAGCGCGGTGGTCTGCTTGGTTTTTTCGGCGTCGCGCTTGGTGTTGCGGTAGAGCGCGAGAAACTCCTTGTCCTTCGACTTCAGTTCCGTCACCACCGGCGAATAGGCGGCGTCGCGCGCGTCGTCGAGCAGCTTCATCGCCTGCGCATTGTGCTTGCCGGCGAGCTTGGCGGCCGCCTCGTCGATCGCCTTGGCCGCCTGCGTCAATTCCTTGTGGCGGAACGTGATCGTTTGATCGAAGATCGAGCTGACGACGTAATAGCGCGATTCGGCGAGATCGGAATCGAAATTCACTTTCGGCTTGATCGTGCCGGTGAACGGATTCGGAAAGCCCGGCGGCGCTTTCTTGTAGACGCTCGGCAATACCGGCAGGCGGCTGATCTGCGGATCGAACAGGAGTTCCTGGCCTTCCGGCGACATCGTATAGTTGACGAACTTGCGCGCGTTCTCCGCGTTCTTCGCGTTCGCCACGATGCCGATATTGGCGGGGACTATGGCGGTGACCGACGGGTAGACGAACTGGACCGGAAACTTCGATGCCATGCCCGCGAGGCCGAAGAAGTCGATCACGAGGCCGATTCCGTACTGGCCGTTGTTGACGCCATCGGGAACGCCGAAGCTGCGCTCGGTGATTGCGGCGCAATTGCCCGCGATCATCAGCATCTGGCGCCAGCCTTTGTCCCAGCCTTCGCCTTGCAGCACCGTTTCAACCGTGAGATGCGTGGTGCCGGAACGCGACGGCGACGACATGGCC
>CAZEAX010000067.1:7006-14581 GCA_964510405.1 uncultured Streptomyces sp.
ACTGAAATAGACCGGCTTGGTCAGGTCGGCCCACTCTTTCGGATCCGGCAGCCTGTGAGCTTTGGTGTAGCGCGTGTTCCACATGATGCCATAGCCGGCGAGTGCCTGGCCCAGGTAATAGCCCTTGGGATCGTTGATCGGATAATTGCCGATCTTGGCCGGCACTTCTTTCGCGGGCGATTCGATTTTGGCGAGCAGCTTTTCGGCGGACAGCACCTCGAATGCGTCGGGCGCCGAGACCCAGAACACGTCCGGCTTGTTGCTGGCCGGCGCCTCGCGGATGTAGGCGACGCCCGCGGGCGTGGGCTTGTTCAGAATTTCCACCCTGATGCCCGGGTTCTTCGCTTCGAAGGCTTTCTTATAGGCCTCGGTCAGTTCCTTCGGGAACGAGGTGACGATGACGACCTGCTGTTGGGCGCGCGCCAGCGTCGTTGCCACGCACAGTACGGCGGCGAGCGCGATAAAATTAAGCTGTTTCAAGATGATTACCTCATGGAAGCGACGTCGGTGCGGCAATGTTACAGTCGGGGCCTCCCAAATGCCACCCTGTGCGTCAAGCCGTACTTGAATTTCGCGCGGCGGGCCCAATTTAACCGGTGTTTTTTACGTCAATTGCATAAAGAATGGAGTTTTGGATGTCGACCGCAATCAAGGAAACCCTGGGCTTCCAGGCCGAAGTAAAGCAGCTGCTGGACCTGATGATTCACTCCTTGTACAGCAACAAGGAGATATTCCTGCGCGAACTGATTTCCAACGCGTCGGACGCATGCGACAAGCTACGTTTCGAGGCGCTCACGAACAAGGATCTGTTCGAAGCCGACGCCGACCTCAAGATTCGCGTGAGTTTCGACAAGTCGGCGCGCACGATCACCATCGCCGACAACGGCATCGGCATGTCGCGCGAGGAGGTCATCGCCAACATCGGCACCATCGCGCGTTCGGGCACGCGCGAGTTTTTCAGCAAGCTGACCGGCGAGCAGGCGAAAGACGCGAACCTGATCGGCCAGTTCGGCGTCGGCTTTTATTCTTCTTTCATCATCGCGGACAAGGTGACATTAACGACGCGGCGTGCGGGACTGCCGGCGGACACCGGCGTGCGGTGGGAGTCCGACGGCGGCGGCGAATTCACGCTCGAAGCGGTGGACAAGCCGGCCCGTGGCACCGAGGTCACGCTGCACCTGCGCGAAGGCGAAGACGACCTGCTGTCCGGCATGCAGTTGCGCAGCATCATCCGCAAATACTCCGACCACATCGTGCTGCCGATTGCGATGAAAAAAGAGGAGTGGGACAAGGACAAGAGCGAATACAAGCAGACGGACGAAGACGAGACCGTCAACCAGGCGAACGCGTTGTGGGCGCGGCCCAAGTCCGAGGTCACGCAGGAGCAGTACGACGAATTCTACAAGCACGTGGCGCACGACATGGAAGCACCGCTGTGCCACGCGCATGCGAAGGTCGAGGGCAACAAGGAATACACGCAGCTGCTGTATATCCCGGCCAAAGCGCCGTTCGACTTGTGGGACCGCGAGCACCGGCGCGGCATCAAGCTCTACGTGCGGCGCGTGTTCATCATGGACGACGCCGAGCAGTTGATGCCGAACTACCTGAGGTTCGTGCGCGGCGTGATCGATTCTTCCGACCTGCCGCTCAACGTGTCGCGCGAGATCCTGCAGCAGTCGAAGGACATCGAAGCGATCCGCGGCGGCTCGGTGCGGCGCGTGCTCGGCATGCTCGAAGACCTCGCCGAAAACCACCGGGAAAAATTCGCGACGTTCTGGCAGGAATTCGGCAAGGTATTCAAGGAGGGCATCGGCGAGGACTTCGCCAACCGCGAGCGCATCGCGAAACTGCTGCGGTTCGCGACTACGCTGACCGACAGCGAAGCGCAGGACGTGGCGTTCGCAGACTACGTGGCGCGCATGAAAGAGGGCCAGGACAAAATCTACTACGTGACCGCGGACACTTTCGCCGCGGCGAAGAACAGCCCGCATCTCGAAGTTTTCCGCAAGAAGGGCATCGAAGTATTGCTGCTGTCGGAGCGCATCGACGAGTGGATGGTGGGCAACCTGCACGAATTCGAAGGCAAGGCGCTGCAGTCGGTTGCCAAAGGCGAGCTCGATCTCGGCAAGCTCGCCGACGCGGCCGAGAAGGAAGAGCAGGAAAAGGCGTCCGGCGAGCATAAAGAGCTCGTGGAAAAGGTCCAGAAGGCGCTGGGGGAGCGTGTGAAAGAAGTGCGCGTGACGCTGCGTCTGACGGAGTCGCCCGCATGCCTGGTCGCCGGCCAGCACGAACTCGGTGCGAACCTCGAGCGCCTGTTAAAAGCCGCGGGGCAGAAGGTGCCGCCGTCGAAACCGATCCTGGAAATCAATCCGCGCCATCCGCTCGTGCAACGGCTGAAATACGAGGCCGATCAGCAGCGCTTCGACGACTGGAGCCACGTGCTGTTCGATCAGGCGCTGTTGTCGGAGGGCGGCCAGCTCGAGGACCCGGCGGGATTCGTCAAGCGTTTGAATCAGCTGCTGCTTGTACTCGAGAAAAAATAGATTGGTCCGTTGCGCGGCGAGCTGGCCTACTTCGGGTACATTTTTTCGCCGAGGCAGATGAAATAAAGCCAGGGGTCCTGCAGGCACTCGGTCATGTATTTGTTGCGCAGCGCGCATGCTTTGCGTTGACTGGAATCCGCGCGCGAGCAATCGACTACGCGCGGCAATTGCGGCCGGGTGATCAGGCGGCTCACGCAGCCGTCGAAGTCGGCATACTTGGCGGGCTTGCGGCATTCGATAATGATTTCGTTGCGCGCGATGCAGAATCCCTGGTCGGCGTGATTGAGCATGCTGCAATTGAGTATCGCCCTGGGATCGGTTTTCGGCTGGATAAACTCGAAATGCTCAATTTCTGTCGGCGCCGTCAAGTCGCGGACGCACTGATCGAGTTGCGCACCAGTTTTCCCCGCGCATTGTGGCGGCAGCAGGGTCGATTGCGGCTGCGCAATCGCATTCGCCGGGCACAGCAGTATTGCGGCAAGCGCGCCGACGCCCGCGAATCGCCTCGAAATTATGCTCATTCGACCACCCCCAGTCTTCCATTGTGACTACCCATGTACCACAGACGCCCGCCGGCATCGACTACCATCTTGCGGATGCCGACATTTTTAGAGGGCAACTGCACGACGCGCATTTCCCCGGTCGCCGGGTTGAGCCGCACCACCGTGTCGGTATTTATTTCGTTCGCCCACACCATGCCTGCGCCATCGACGGTCACCGCGTAAGGCCCGGCGTCGCCCGCGGGCAATGGATAGATTTTGACGATCTTTGCCGTCGCCGGATCGATTTTCGCGAGCTTGCCGTTGCCGTACAGGGTAACCCACAACATGCCGTCCGGCGCAGCCGCGATGCGGCGCGGGAGCGAGCCCGCGCCCGTGGAGAGTTCGGTCATCTGCCCGGATTTCGGATCGAGCCGGCCGACCTTGTGGTCGCCCATGCGGCAGAACCAGACGATGCCGGATTTATCGAGCCCGATTCCGTAAGGCCCGCCTGAAGTAGGGTACTCCGTTACGGGACCGCTGGTTTTTGTATCGAAGCGTCCGATCTTGTTGCCGCTTTGCATCGTGAACCAGATTACGCCATCGTCGCCGATCACGATCGTGTGCGGGCCGCCGCCGCGGGAGGGCGTCGGATATTCAGTGAATTTGCCCGTTACAGGATCGAGGCGGCCGAGCGTGCCATTGCCGTTGCCGGTCGTCCACACGATGCCCTGCTTGTCGACGAGCAGGCCGTGGGGATGATGGCCCGCCGCCAGGTCCCATTCCTTGAATGTGTGCGTCTTCGTGTCGAAACGGGCGATCTTGTTGCCGCTCATGACCGTGATGTAAATGTTGCCGTCGGGTCCGGGCGCGGGATCGCGCGCGAATCGCGGCGTAGGGACCGGCCACTCGCTGACCTTGCCCGCGAAACTGGCAAGCGTGCCGGGTGTGACGCCGTAATTCGAGCCGCCCGCGCGCGCGGACGTAGCGGACGTCAGCGCGAGCGCAACGAGCGCGGCAAGCGTGAAGAGGGGAGTCCGGCCCGGATTACTTGTCATGCCATTGCGGTTTGCGTTTTTCGACGAACGCATTAACGCCTTCGAGCGCGTCCTGGCCGAGCATGTTGTTGGTGATGACCTCGCTCGCGAGTTCGTAGGCGGGCCCCATGTCCATTTCAATCTGGCGATAGAAGAATTTCTTGCCCGCGGCGAGCACGGCGGAAGGTTTCGACAGCAAGAGTGCGGCCAGTTCGCCTACCGCCTGGTCGAGTTGCTCGAGGGGCGCGACGCGATTGATCAGGCCCCACCGCAACGCAGTCTCGGCGTCGATGAATTCGCCCGTCATCAGCATTTCCATTGCCTGCTTGCGCGACACGTTGCGCGATACCGCGACGCCCGGTGTTGCACAGAACAAGCCGAAATTGACCCCGGAAGTCGCAAAGCGCGCGTCCTCCGATGCCACTGCGAGATCGCAGGCGCCGACGAGCTGGCAGCCTGCGGCCGTCGCGATGCCGTGCACGCGCGCGATCACCGGCTGCGGCATGCGCGTGATGGTCATCATCACGTTGCAGCACTTGTCAAAGAGCGAACCGACGAATTGCTGCGTGCGGTTGGCGAGCATTTCTTTCAGATCATGTCCCGGGCAGAATGCCTTGCCATTGGCAGCAACGATTACGACGCGGATTGCCGGATCGGCGGCAACGTCATCCAGTGCCGCTTGCAGCGCGTCGAGCATGTCCATCGACAGCGCATTGAATTTCTGCGGGCGATTGAGGGTAAGGGTGGCGACGCCGCCCGTTTCGCTGCGCAACAGCATCGGTTCGGCGCTTGAGGTATTCGCGGTGATATCCATGGCTTATTCCTTGTGATGCAGACGCGGAGTGCCGGCTCGTCCCGCAAACGATGATGCAAAGTGATTATATTCCAATCGTCGGGACCGCAGACTTCTGCGGGTTCACGATCTGTGGTGACGGTTTTACCGGCGTTGCGGCAAATCGCGGTTGATTGTGATGTGCTTGTGCTCGATGCTGATATAGCCGCCGGTCACGAGGTCCTTGAAAATGCGGCTGATCATCTCGCGCGAGGCGCCGACGCGTTCCGCGATGTCCTGCTGGGTGAGTTTTTCCGCGACGACGAGGCGGCCTTCCTGCTCGGTCGCCAGTTCGAGCAGCAGGCGCGCGACGCGGCCGTAAACGTCGAGCAGGGCGAGCGAGCGGATATTGTCCGTCAATGCGCGCACGCGCTGCATGAGCCGATTGATCAGCTTCAGCGCAAAATCCGGATTTGTGACGACCAGCGCCTTGAAATCCGTTTTGGTGACGATCATGAAGCGGCACGTTTCAAGTGTTGCGATCGACGCCGAGCGCGCCCCTTCGTCGATCACGAGTTCGCCGAAATATTCGCGCGGCCCGAGCACATTGATCACCATTTCGCGGCCCTCGGCGTTGCGCAAAAAGACTTTCACGCGGCCGGACAGGATGATGAATATGGTGTTCGACTGGTCGCCTTCGTTTACCACGACGACGCTTTTCTGATACGTCTGCTCGGTCGCGTGCGCGGAGAGCGCGCGCAATTCATCGTCATCGAGCGCGTCGGCGGCGGTTTTAGGGTCAGGTGTTTCCATGGCTGTTGCGCTCTGCCGCTTTTGCATCGTGCCCGATCTTGTCGTAGCCGAACACTTCAAGCGCCGTATGTCCCTTGATGTTGCGCGGCCCGAGCGGGTCCAGAGCGGCGCCTTCGCCGATCATATCGGCTACGATGCGGGAGCAGACGAGGTGATACCCGACTTCCTTGGTGAGCCCTTCGAGCCGCGAGGAAACGTTCGTCACGTCGCCGATGACCGAATAGTCGTGCCGGATCGAAGCGCCGATGTGGCCTGCGATGCCTTCGCCGGCGTGCAGCCCGATGCCGATGTCGATGGTCGGTTCGTTTTTTGCCGTCAGCCCGGCATTGAGCTCGCGCAGGTTTTCGAGCATCGCACGAGAACAATTGAACGCGGCGAGACACGGGTTGTCGAGCGCCTGCGGAATGCCGAACACCACCATGATGCCATCGCCCATGAAGCAGATGACGGTGCCGCCGTGCTCATGAATGATCGGCACTATGCGGTCGAAATAATTGTTGAGGAATGCGATCGTTTGCTCCGCCGTCATGCGTTCGCTGATCGTGGTGTAGCCGCGGATGTCGGAAAACAGCACGCAGCCGAATTGCTTGACGCCGCCAAGCGTCGGATGGAGGTTGCCGGCAAGAATCTCCCGCATGACGGGCGGGCTGACATAACCGCCGAAGATGCGGCGCAGCCGGAATCGCTCGCGCAGATTGAGCGCGATTTCGAGCGTCTGGCGCCCGCCGATGGCGAGCAGGGCGACGAACATGGTGTTGGCGACCGGCACATGCACGCCTTTTGAAAGTGCGAAGGTGGACGCGGCCAGGCAGACTGCCCAGATAAGGGCGAGCACGGTAAACGCAATGGCGGGCGCCGGCGCCCACAACCACAAGAGCGCCGCGGCCAGCGCGAGCGCGAGTTGCACCCATTCGGCGACGGGCTTGATCAAGCCGTCGTTAAGCAGATTGCGCAGCGCCTGGGCATGCAGCAGAACGCCCGGCGCATTGATGGCGTCGCGATCCCATGCCGTGAGATTTACCGGGGCGGCAAGACGATCTTCGAATCTGAAGGTGCTGCCGAGCATGACCGCCTTGCCGGCGAACGCGCGCTTGAGCTCCGCGGTATTGCCGGCGTCGAACCATCCGAGCACGTCCTGCAGCGGGACAAAATTAAAGGCGTCGCCGGCGGCAAAATCGATCAGGCCTGCGCCCACCGGCTTGCCCAGCCGGCGCGCCATCTGGCCGACCAGCGTGACCGTGACGCCATCGCCTTCTGCGATGTTTTCATTGAACCTGCGCACGACACCGTCGGAATCCTGGGGCAATATCGCATAGCCGGTGGCGTCTTTGCCGGCGGCGGTCAGAAAGGCCGGATAGATCGGGCGCGTCACGCCGGCGCGATCGACCGTCAGCGCGAACACGACAGGGGTGGTTCGCCGCGCGGTGAGGATGCCCAGCAACAACTGGCGGTCCGCGCCGGGCACGATAAACTCGTAACTGCGATCGGGCAGCACCACGTCGAGGCCGACCACCGCCGCGTCACCGGCGGCCGCGGCTTGCAGGAATTTGCCGAGATGCGGGTGCCACAAGGTAAACGGCTCGCGCAGCACGTTCGTCGTGGCGTCGTCGAAGCCAACGATGACTACGTCATTGGGCGCGGGGCGCGGGGCCCGCATGCGCATCACCTTGAACTGCGCGTCGAGCAGACTCATGTCGAGCTGGTTGAGCCACTTGCTGTGGTCGATCCAGACGGCGGCCAGCAGGATGAAAATTGCGGCGCTTGCGCGTATCATGGCGCGAAGTTTAGCAGGTCGCGCTTCGTTCCTGAACAACGGGGTCTGCGCTGACCAGGGAACGTGAAAATTCACCTGATTTGCATGGCGTAGCGCACGGCGGGACGCGAGCGGCCGGGGTTACAATCCCGACCGGCAACTGCACCTGCAGGCATGC
>CAZEAX010000068.1:0-14562 GCA_964510405.1 uncultured Streptomyces sp.
CCGCGCGCCTGACCGAGCAGCAGAGTCGATTGCGGTTTGGAGTTAACGAACACCTTTTCGATCGCCATCTGGTCTGGCGCCACGTTCGCGATGACTTCGCGTAATCCTTCGAGTATGGACTTCAACCGCAGCGCGAGATTGCCGGTCGCCGGGGTTTTGATGCAGCCGCTCGTCACATAGGCGAGCTTGCTGCCGGTTTTGTCGAGCACCCCGAACCCCGTTATGCGCAGCCCGGGGTCGATGCCCAGCACGCGTATGCGTGCCGGCGTAGCACTGGAAGACGGTGGACGAGCAACGCGTCCCGTCACGGAGTGTCCAGCACGGCAGTGGTGTAAACCTCCTGCACGTCGTCGACCGCTTCGAGCGCGTCGACGAGTTTCTGCATCTTTACGGCGTCGTCGCCTTTCAATTCGATCTCGGTTGCCGGTTTCATCAAAACTTCGCCCAGTTCGGACTTGAAGCCCGCCTTTTCGAGTGCCGACTTCACTTTCGAGAAATCGTTCGCCGCGGTGATGACTTCGAGGCTGCCGTCGTCGTTGGTGATGATGTCCTCGGCCCCGGCGTCGAGCGCCGCTTCCATCAGCTTGTCTTCGTTGGTGCCCGGCGCGAACACGAGCTGGCCGCAATGCTTGAACAAAAACGCGACCGAGCCGTCGGTGCCGAGATTGCCGCCATACTTGGTGAATGCATGCCGCACGTCGGCCACCGTGCGCGTCTTGTTGTCGGTCATGCAATCGACGATCACCGCCGCACCCGCGATGCCGTAACCTTCGTAGCGGATTTCCTCGTAATTCACGCCTTCGAGATCGCCGGTGCCGCGCTTGATCGCGCGCTCGACGTTGTCTTTCGGCATGTTGTTTTCGTACGCTTTGTCGACCGCTAGGCGCAGGCGCGGATTGGAGCCCGGGTCGCCGCCGCCCATGCGCGCGGCCACCGTGATTTCCTTGATGAGCCGGGTGAAAATCTTGCCGCGTTTCGCATCCTGCCTGCCTTTGCGGTGCTGGATGTTCGCCCACTTGCTGTGACCTGCCATGTCGCCCTCGGATGAGTCGCTGCGCCAATCGGAAAATTTCGGCCGCTTATCGGGCGCGCCGATAATGAATGCCGGAGCGCAATTACCGCGCTGATATAATTGAAATTTTAGCACAGCGCCCCACTGGAACCTCATGGCCGAGCCATTATCGATCGCCAAATCGACGCGCGAAATCGCGTTGTTGCCCGCGCTGGCCAATCGCCACGGCCTGATCACCGGCGCCACGGGTACCGGCAAGACCGTCACGCTGCAGGTGATGGCGGAACGTTTTTCCGCGATCGGCGTCCCGGTATTCATGGCCGACGTCAAAGGCGATTTGTCCGGGCTCGCCGCTGCAGGTGCCACCTCGCCGAAAATGCAGGAACGTCTCACCGCGCTCAAAATCGCGGCGCCCGAATGGCGCGCCTGCCCGGTGGTGTTCTGGGACGCTTTCGGCAAGTCCGGGCACCCGGTGCGCGCGACGATCTCCGACATGGGGCCGCTGTTGCTCGGGCGGCTCTTCAATCTCAACGACACCCAGCAAGGCGTGCTGGCGCTCGTGTTCAAGATCGCCGATGACAACGGCCTCTTGTTGCTCGACGCCAAGGACCTGCGCGCGATGCTGCAGCACATCGGCGACAACGCATCGCAGTTCACGACCGAGTACGGCAACGTGTCGGCGGCATCGATAGGCGCGATCCAGCGCGCGCTGCTCGAAATCGAGCAGCAGGGCGGCGCGCAGTTTTTCGGCGAGCCCATGCTCGACATGAACGACCTGCTGCAGACCGACCGGGCCGGCCGCGGCGTCGTCAACATCCTCGCCGCCGACAAGCTCCTGAACTCACCCAAGCTTTATTCGACGTTTCTGTTGTGGATGCTGTCGGAGCTTTTCGAGCACCTGCCGGAAGTCGGCGACCTCGACAAGCCGAAGCTCGTGTTCTTTTTCGACGAAGCCCACCTGCTGTTCAACGAGGCGCCCAAGCCGCTGCTCGACAAAATCGAGCAGGTCGTGCGCTTGATCCGCTCGAAAGGTGTCGGCATTTATTTCGTGACGCAGAATCCGCTCGACGTGCCCGAAACGGTGCTCGGCCAGTTGGGCAACCGCGTGCAGCACGCGTTGCGCGCGTTCACGCCGCGCGACCAGAAGGCGGTGAAGGCGGCAGCGGAAACCATGCGCGCGAATCCAGCCCTCGATACCGCCGCCGCGATCACCGAGCTCGAAGTCGGCGAGGCCCTGATTTCACTGCTCGACGACAAGGGGCGTCCCGCGATGGTCGAACGCGCGTTCATCCTGCCGCCGGCTTCACGCATCGGCCCGGTCGGCGATGCCGAGCGCGCCGCGATCATCAAATCATCGGTACTCTTCGGCCATTACGAACACGCCGTCGACCGCGAATCTGCGTACGAGAAGCTGAAAGGCCGCGTGGCAACCAGGCAGGATGCCAACGCGCCCGCGGGACCTACTGCGCCAGCTCCCGGCGCGGGTGGCGGCCTGCTCGGCACTTTGAGCGAAGTACTGCTCGGCAAAACCGGCCCGCGCGGCGGTCATACGCCCGGCATCCTCGACGCCGCGGCAAAAAGCGCCGCACGCACGATGGGCTCGCAGGTCGGGCGTGAAATTATTCGCGGAGTACTCGGCAGCATACTAGGCAGCGGACGCAAACATTGAGCCGCCATCGCGCCCTGTGGGGCCCGTTGCTTGTAGTTATCGCCGCGACGGGCTTCTCGTTCAAGGCGATCTTCATCAAGATCCTCTACGCGGAATTTCCGGTCGATCCGGAAACGCTGCTTGCGTTGCGCATGCTGTTCGCGCTGCCGTTTTTTCTGTTGATGATGGCAATGGCGCACGACAGCGCGCGTGAGCTCAAGCGCCGGGACTGGCTGGGCCTCGTGGCGATGGGCTTCATCGGCTACTACCTGTCGAGCTATCTCGACTTCCTGGGTCTGCAATACATCTCGGCCGGCCTCGAGCGCCTGATTCTCTTCCTGCAGCCGACCATGGTCGTGCTGATCTCGGCGCTCTTCTTCGGGACGAAAATCCGCCGCCATCATGCGATCTCACTCGGGTTGAGCTATACGGGCATCGCGCTCGTGTTCGCAGCCAACATGCAGATCGCGCGCGACCCGCGCACAATCCTGCTGGGCGGCGGCCTCGTGCTGGCAAGCGCACTCTGTTACGCGCTCTACATGATCGGCAGCGGCCGCGTGATTCCCCGCGTGGGCGCCGCGCGCTTCACAGGCTACGCATCGAGCGCCGCCTGCGGTTTCGCGATCAGCCAGTTCTTCGTGATGCACGGCGTCGCCGCGCTCGCGCAACCCGCGAAAGTTTACTGGCTGTGCATCGCGATGGCGATCGTCTCGACCGTGATGCCGATCTGGCTGATGGCGGAAGGCATCAAGCGCATCGGCGCCAATCAGGTCGCCATGATTTCAGCTATCGGCCCGGTGCTGACGATATTTTTCGGCTGGCTGATCCTGCACGAGGCGATCACCTTCGTGCAGATCGTAGGTGCCGCGCTCGTGCTCGCGGGCGTGCTGCTGGTGAGCCTGAAGGCTGAATCAGCAACCCGCTAGTCAGTACCGCGTGCCGTCCTTGCGCGTGAATTGCCAGCCGCCGTCCACGGCGCGCGCAATGAGATCATCGTCGGGATAACTCGCCCCGTCGCCCGGCGTGCGATCGCCGACTTCGAGATACACCGCATCGCTCGTCGAGCGGTTGACCAGATGGTGGCCGTCGGCCTTGCCGGCCGGGAAGCCCGCGCACATGCCGGCGGTCAGCACTTGCTCGCCGCTATCGGTTACCAGCACGAGCTCGCCGCTGACGATGTAAACGAACTCGTCCTGCTTCACGTGCCAATGCCGCAGCGCCGATGCACTGCCGGGTTTGATGGTGGTCAGGTTGACGCCAAAGTTTTTCAGCCCCAGCGCGTCGCCCAATCGCTGCTTGCCGCGGCCCGCTACGCGCGGCTTGAATTGCTCCGGATAGTTGGAGCCGGATTTCGATTCAACGGTTGCCGGATCGATTGCCGGCAGCTTGAGAGGAATCTTCGTCATCTTTCAACTTTCGAGCAGAAATCTTACCAGCCACTGAAACGCGGCCACACCGTCGCAATCTGCGTATCGCCGGCGACGACATGATAACGGTCGTGCTGCGCGGCAGTTGCGCACGCGTGGTTGGGCAGTATGCGCAAGAGCGTGCCGACCGGATACCGCGTTACATCGAGCTTGCCGCCGCCGCGCCGGCCGATGATGCCGTGCTCCTGATTGGTCGACACGACCAGTAAATCCTCGACCGGCGCACCGGCGAGATTGCATACGACTCCGTACGCCTGGTCGATTTTCTGGCTCGCGGTGCCGCGGTCGCGCGACATCGCCATCCAGCCGCCGTCGGTAATGATCCAGCCCTTGTCGGCCTGGTGGCCGATGACAGTCGTGAGCACCGACACGGCGATATCGTCGGGCGCGCACACGTTGAGTCCCGCCATGACGAGATCGAAAAACATGTAGACGCCCGCGCGCACCTCGGTAACGCCGGTAAGATCCTCGCTGTACGTCGCTGTCGGAGTCGAGCCGACGCTGACGATAGGGCAAGGCAAGCCGGCCGCGCGCAATTGCGCGGCACATTGCGCCACCGCATCGCGTTCGCGCACCGCCATCGCGCGGATCTTTTCCACCGTGTCGCAATTGTACGAGTCGCCCGCGTGCGTCATGATGCCGCGCAGTTGCGCACCGTTCGTTTCGAGAACCCGGCCGATTTCCACCAGCACTGCAGCGCCGGGCTTGACGCCTGAGCGATGACCGTCGCTGTCGATCTCGATCAGCGCGGGAAACCGGATGCCGAGCGCGGCGCCCCGCGCGGCCACTATGCGCGCCGATTCGACGTTGTCGAGAATAATTGTGATATCGGCGCCGCGGCGCTTGAGGTCGGCAACATGATCGAGCTTGTTCGGCGTGATGCCGACCGCGTACAGGATGTCGGTGATGCCGTGCGCGAAAAACTGTTCAGCCTCTTTCAACGTCGACACCGTGATTCCGCCGGACTGCTCCGCCAGTGCCAAACGCGCGACCTCAAAACTCTTGGCAGTCTTGACGTGCGGGCGCAAGCCGACTTTGAGCCGCGCGAGATGTTCGCGCATGCGCGCGATATTGCGTTCGAGCTTGCCGCGCTCGAGCACGAGACAGGGCGTTTCCAGCCTGTCGAGGCTGCCGGCACTCATTCCAGAATCCGCTTATTCACGATTTATCCGCTTTAGAAATCCGACCAGCGCCGATAATAATCAAAATCGCCATGCCGCGGAGAAAATTGCGGTGCGCGCGTATTTCGCCGGACTACCCGGAACCTCCCATGGGGATTTGCGCGCCGATTGACGGCGCAGGTATGATGCAACCGCAGGATAGGCGCCGGTAATGACAATTGGATTGCGGATCGGCCGGGCCCCGTTTTCACGCCGCTTTCACGTGATGTATCCGCCGCGCAACGCATCACCGTTGGGAGAAACATTGGAACTTAGCGACGAGCATGTCGATTCCGCCGTGATCCTGACGGTCACGGGCCGCATCGACATGACGACATCCGACGCATTTCGCGAGCGCCTGCAGGCGATGCTGACCGGCGGCCTGCCGCTGGTCATCGACTTCAGCGGCGTCAACTATATCTCCAGCGCCGGACTCAGGGCTTTGATGCTGGGGTCGAAACAGGCGCGCAGCGCGGGAACCCGGCTGGCGGTCGCCGCGCTGCAGCCGGTGGTGCTTGAAATATTCCAGATCAGCCGCTTCGACAAGCTGTTGCCTTGTCATCCGACTGTCGACGCGGCGCTGGCGGCAGTCAGGTAGGAGATGAACGGAATCACCGTTCGCTTCTGGGGCACGCGCGGCTCGCTGCCCGCGGCGCTCACTGCCGATGACGTGCGCGCAAAACTCGCGCAAGCGCTCGTCGCGGCGGTGGGGAAAAACCTCGACACCCTCGACAAAGCCCGCGCTTTCGCTGACGGCCTGCCGTTCGCCGTCGGCAATACCTTCGGCGGCAATTCCTCCTGCGTGGAATTGAAGTCCGACGGCGCGCCGAAGGTTCTGCTGGATATCGGCTCGGGCGCACGCCAGGCGGGAATCGCCGCGTTGCGCGAACTGCAAGGCAAGCCCGGCGAATTTCATATCTTCATGTCCCACCCGCATTGGGACCACATCATGGGGTTTCCTTTTTTCAACCCCGCTTACATCGCGGGACATCACATCCGCATCTACGGCTGCCACGCGGAAATCGAGCAGGCGTTCCGGCTGCAGCAGGCCGCGCCCTGCTTCCCGGTGGAGCTCTCGACGATGGCCGCACGGATAGAATTTATGCGGCTCGAAACGGACCGTTCTTACGACATCGCGGGTTACCGGGTCACCGCCAAGCTGCAGGCGCACGGTGGGGACTCCTATGGCTATCGCTTCGAACGCAATGGCCGCATCGTCGTTTACTCGACGGATTCCGAGCACAAGCTCGAAGACACGGCCGAGACGATGAGCTTCGTGGAATTTTTCCGCAACGCGGATCTCGTCATCTTCGATGCGATGTATTCGCTGGCGGACTCGATATCCGTAAAGGCGGACTGGGGCCATTCCAGCAACGTGATCGGCGTCGAGCTTTGCCAGATGGCCAACGCGAAACGCCTCGCGCTGTATCACCACGAGCCGGCTTTCGACGACGCCAAGATCGAGCAGCTGTGGCGCGAATCGCAGCGCCTCGAAGAAATCACCCGCGACGCGCATCGCGTTGAAGTGACGGCCGCCTACGACGGTCTCGAGATCGCTTTGTAAGCCGTGGATCACACAGAACCCGCTCCTCCCGCAGTGTCCGTTCCGCATTGGCGCCGCTGGCTGGCGGCCGGGCGCGGCCGCTGGCTCGGCGTCGCGGTGGGCAGCGCTTTCACCTGCGCCCTGCTGCTGATGCCCGATCCCGGTCCGCTGCCCCCCATGCGGTTCGGCGCGTTCGATTTCTATCAGACGCACTTCCCGCGCGTCAGAACATCCGCGCCGGCGGTCATTATCGCAATCGACGAGAAGAGTCTGGCACGCGTCGGGCAATGGCCATGGCCGCGCGACACGATGGCGCAGCTCATTACCCGGCTTGCCGCACGGGAACCCGCGGCCATCGGCGTGGATATTCTGTTTGCGGAACCCGACCGCGTATCGCCCGATCGACTGGCGGAAGTGTTCCGCGCCCGCGATCCGCTCGTCGCCGACCGCCTGGCGAAAATGCGCCCCAACGACACGCTGTTGGCCGAATCGATAAAGAACGCGCCGGTAGTAATGGGGGTCGCCGACACCGACTTGCCGGTTACCGGTGATTTCCCGCGCGCGCCGTCGCGCCAGACCGGACCCGCCGCGCCCTTGCACAAGTTCAAGGCTGAACTGCGCAGCCTGCCGGAGCTCGATCGCGCCGCTTCCGGACACGGCTTCCTCAACGCGGAACCGGACTACGGGGTCGTACGGCGGGTTCAGCTCGCAGCTCTGTATGGCGACAATCCCGCGCCGATGCTCTCGCTGACGATGGAGTGCCTGCGGGTCGCTTCAGGAGAGGCTTTTTTTAATCTCGATTCCGACGCGCGGGGTCTGCAGCAGATCAGAATAGGCGACGTGGCTGTACCCACCCAGGTTGATGGCAGCCTGTGGGTACATTATTCGCCGCCGGACCGCGATCGCTATGTTTCCGCCGTCGATGTTCTGGAAGGGCGCGACGATCCGCCGCTGATCGCGCAGAAAATCGCCTTGCTCGGCGTCACCGGGCTCGGCTTGGTAGACCAGCAGATCACGTCGCGCGGCGAACGCATGCCGGGCATTGAAATTCACGCCCAGGTGCTCGAAAACATTTTTGAAAACTCTTTGCTGCGCCGGCCGGCATGGGCGCACTTTGCGGAAGCACTGGTCTTCGCGTTGCTGGCCGCCGTCGTCATCCTCGGAGTGCCGCGCGTGCCGCCACGGCGTTCAGTCGCGATTCCACTGGCTTGCTGGACCGTCGCGGCCGCGAGCGGGCTCGGCGCCTACTATTGGAACCGGCTGCTCTTCGATCCGGCCACGCTGATCGCCGGCATCAACCTGCTCTACGGCATCATGGTTTCGGCCACGCTGGTGGCGATCGATCTGGAGCGGCGCGATCTCGCGGCGCGGCTGGCGACAGAACGCGAAGCCGCGGCGCGCGTGGCAGGTGAATTGTGCGCGGCCAACCGGATCCAGACCCGCATGCTGCCCGATCCCGACACGGTGCTGACCGACGAACATCGAATCGAGATTTACGCGCATATGCGCCCGGCGCGCGAAGTCGGCGGCGATCTCTACGATTTTTTCCCGCTTCCGGACGACCGCCTTTTCGTGCTGGTAGGCGACGTGGCGGGCAAGGGCCTGCCCGCTGCCATGTTCATGGCCGTAAGCAAGGCGCTCGCCAAGAGTTCGACTCTGCGCGAAACCACCGGCCTGGAACACCTGATGTCGGTCGTCAACACGGAAATTTCGCGCGACAATCCGGAGGATCTCTTCGTTACGCTGATCGCGCTGATCATCGACTTGAATACGGGAAGGCTCGAATACTGCAACGCGGGCCACGAACCGCCGCTGCTGATCGGGCGCGACGGGCGCGCCCGGATACTGAACGACGGCGGCGGTCCGCCGATCTGCGTCATGGCGGATTTTCCCTACGAAATTGCCGGCGCCGCCTGCGCGCCAGACGACCTTATCGTGCTTACGTCGGACGGCATTACGGAAGCAATGAATCCCGGCGGCGAGCTATACGGGCGTGACCGCCTGCAGGCACTGCTGCAGTCACCCGCGCTGTTCGCCTCCGACGTCGGCGCGATCGGCAGGGAACTACTCGCTAACGTGCAGAGCTTCGAAGCAGGCGCCGAACCGGCCGACGACCAGACCGTGCTGGTCGTGCGCTGGCGAGGGAAACCTCAATCTAACGAACGCTGATTTCCACGCGTCGGTTGCGTGGTTCCGAGACTTCATCCGCCGTCGGCACCAGCGGCTCACGCTCGCCGCGTCCCGCCACGCTGATGCGTTCGGCGGCGACCCCGCGTTGAATGAGCATCTCCTTTACGCGTTGTGCCCGTTGCAGGGACAACGTGTCGTTGACCTGATCGGGGCCGAGCCGGTCGGTGTGGCCGATCACCGCGATTTCCGGCGAAGGCCTGCGCACCATTTCCTCCAGCACGAGATTGATGTTGGTTTTCGACTCGTCGGTGAATTCGTCGCTGCCGATCAGAAAATAGACCGTATATGAGACCGGCGCAGGCGACTGCGCCGCGAGCGCCGCTCCGAAGTCTTTTTTCACGGTCGCTTCACTTTCGCGCCCCGTTTTCGGCACGCCGTCGCCGCCGGACCGCGCCGATGCGTAGGGACTGTCAAGCACGACCTCCTGCTTGCCCTGCTTCACGACCACCGCGCCCGTCGTGCCGTCGGCATGCGGCAGCAAAACGACCGTGTCTTTCGGGACGCTGGCGCAACCGGTGGCGAAGACTGCAACGACCAACGCCATAGAAAGTCGCATGCTCATGTTCACTCCCCCGCCCGCACGACGAACTCGGTTCCGCGCACGCCGAGTATGGTTGACGGCGTGCTGACGGTCATCGCGTCCGGCGAACGCTTGGCCAGCTTGCCGGATATCACCGACAGTGTCCCGCGCTTCAACGCCGAATCGAAATTGCCTTCATGCGTCGTCGGGTTGAAGTTGAAGCGGCTGATCGCCAGCGTGCTGCTGGGCCCGAGCGACAGCCGTGAATTGTCGACAAAGGTAATACCCGCGGAGCCGTCGGCGCCGGTCACAATGTTGTCGGAGGCCTCGACATTGGTGCCGACCGGCCCCGGCAGGCGTTTGCCGGCGCGCTCGATGAAAACGGATCCGGCGGAAACCTTGACCTGGCCCACGCTGTCCGCCGACACCGGCGCTGTGGCAAGGCAGGCAATTGCGGCGGCAAGTCCGCTTAAAAGCAGATGTGACTTATTCATTTCGCTGCCTCCCCGTTGACAGTGCGACAATGCTGCAATGAACGTGCGGTGAAGAGCTTAATTGATGCTGCGGACAAACACTATACCATTCGCATTTGCCGGGGTAACGTAAGGTGGACAATTCCGAACCGCGGCGTTTCGGCGCCCGCCGCTCCGAGTTCGGAGCAGTCCGCGATTATGTGGAATCGGCCTGCGCGGCCCTGCCGCGCGATTACGTTCAGCGGCTGGTCCTGATCGCCGAAGAACTCTTTTGCAACACCATAGAGCACGGCTACGGCGGCGATTCCGATCAGCCGGTCTGGCTCGAGCTTGCGCCGAGCGCCCGGGGCTGCAAGCTCGTCTATCAGGACGCGGCCCCGCCGCACGATCCTTTCGCCAGCATCAAGGGACCGCAGATTGCGGAAAAAACAGACAATCTTCCGATCGGCGGAATGGGCGTGTACCTGATCGGGCAGTTCTGCACCTTGAAACGCTATGAGCTGCGCGACGACCGCAACGTTATCGAGCTCTGCGTGCCATTGGGCGACGCTCAAAACGCCGCCAAAACATCGTAGTCATTCGCGGCAGCCCCGCTCAGACGTTGAAGCGGAAATGCATGACGTCGCCGTCGCGCACGACGTATTCCTTGCCCTCGAGCCGCATCTTGCCGGCTTCCTTGGCGCCGTGCTCACCTTTGTATTTGATGAAATCGTCATAGGCGATCACCTCGGCGCGGATAAAGCCTTTTTCGAAATCGGTATGGATCACACCGGCCGCCTGCGGTGCGGTATCGCCCTTGTGCATGGTCCACGCGCGCACTTCTTTCGGCCCGACCGTGAAATAGGTCTGCAGGCCCAGCAGTTCGTAGGTCGCGCGGATCAGGCGGTTGAGTCCCGGTTCCTGCATGCCGATGTCGGCGAGAAAAACATTCTTGTCCTCGTCCGACAGGTCCGCAATCTCGGCTTCAAGCGCGGCGCAAATCGCGACTACGGGCGCGTGCTCGGCGGCGGCATACGCTTTGACCTTGTCGAGCAGCGGATTGTTTTCAAAACCCTTGTCGCTGACGTTGGCGACATAGATCGCGGGCTTCGCCGTCATCAGGCACAGCGGCTTCAGGAGCAATGCGTCTTCCTTGTCCAGCTTCAGCGCGCGCACTGGCTTGCCCTGGTCGAGCTGGGCGCGCACTTTTTCAAGCAGCGCGGCGAGCTTGATCGCTTCCTTGTCGCCCGCCTTGGCGGTCTTGCCGGCGCGTTGTATTCCCTTTTCGACAGTCTCGAGGTCGGCGAGCGCGAGTTCGGTATGTATCGTCTCGATGTCGGAGATCGGATCGACCCTGCCCGTTACGTGCACCACGTTGTCGTCCACAAAGCAACGCACCATGTTGATGATGCCGTCGGTCTCGCGGATATTGGCGAGGAATTTGTTGCCGAGTCCTTCGCCTTTCGACGCGCCCGCGACGAGTCCCGCAATGTCGACGAACTCGACGACCGCGGGTATGTTTTTCTCCGGCTTCGCGATTTCGATGAGAGGCGCAAGACGCGGGTCGGGCACTTCGACGATGCCGACATTGGGCTCGATCGTGCAAAACGGATAGTTTTCCGCCGCGATGCCGGCCTTGGTCAGCGCATTAAACAGGGTGGACTTGCCGACGTTGGGCAGTCCGACGATTCCGCATTTGAGGCTCATGATTTCCGCTGTAAAAGGTGAGGGGTGGTACGCGCGGCGCACGGAATACCGCCGCCAACTGCGCGACTATTTCTGGTCCGGCAAAAACTTTTTGAACAGGGACTTAAACGCGCCTTTTTTTTCGCTCGCAGAAGCTGGTTGCTCGTCCTTCTTCGCTTCGACCTCCGCGGCTGCAAGTGCGGGCTTCGTCTCCTGAACGGGTGCTTTGCCGGCGGTATCCACCTTGGGTGGTTTGGGTGGTTTGGGCGGCTTGGCGGGAGTTGCCGCCGCGTCCGGTTTGCGCGCTTTTTCCGGCGCCCTGGCCGGCGTTTTATCCGGCGTGTGCAGTTTCAGCATGGCGCTCTGCATGTCGCCGCCCACTATCAGCGGCAGCACGTCGAGCGCGCGCATAATCGCGGCATCGATCTCGACACGATCATCGGCGCCGGGTTTGTTCAGCACGTACTCGGTGACCGCGTCGCGCGCGCCGGGATGACCGACGCCTATTCTCAGTCGCCAGTAATCGTGCGATCCCAGCCGTGCGGAGATGTCCCGCAATCCGTTGTGCCCGGCGATACCGCCGCCCTGCTTGATTTTCGCCACACCCGGCGCGAAATCGAGTTCGTCGTGCACCACCAGAATTTCGGCGGGAGCGATCTTGAAAAAGCTCGCAATCATCTGGACCGGGCGCCCGCTCGCATTCATGAACGTCTGCGGCATCAACAACCACACGCCGCTCGGCGAATGGCGGCCGACGAGCGCCTGGAACTTGGCGTCCTTGCGCATCGCCGTTCCGGTCTGTGCGGCGAAGCGCTCGATCAGCCAGAAGCCCGCGTTGTGCCGCGTGCGCTCGTATTTTTCGCCGGGATTGCCGAGTCCGATGATGAGTTTCATGGTGATGGATAGCGCCTGGTCGCTGGTCGTAATTCTTTAGGTCCGGTCAGACACCGCCGAAAAAAAACCCGCCATAACCGGTTCGCTTGTCGCAAACGCCGGCATGGCGGGTTCCATTTCGGCAACCAGGCCGGGCTATTCCTTCTTGCCCGCGTCCTTCTTGCCCGCGTCCTTCTTGTCGCCTGCCGCTTCTTTCTTGTCGCCTTTGTCCCCCTCTTTGCCTTCCGCCGCCGCAGCCGCTTCAGCCGCGGTCTGACCGGTGATCTCGGTGACCGGTGCTGCAACTTCTTCCTCGACTACGACCACTTTCGGCACGTGTACCGTGACGATCGCGGGATTGTCCTTCTTGATGCGCGGAATCGGTTCGACGCCTTGCGGCAGCGCGATATCGTTGATGTGCAGCGAGTGGCCAAGCTCGAGCTTGTCGAGATTGACCTCGATGTACTCGGGCAGATGGTCGGGCAGACACTGGATATCGACTTCGTTCATGATGTGATTAACGACGCCGCCGCCGACCTTGACGCCCGGGCAGATTTCGGCATTGATGAAGTGCAGCGGCACTTTCATGTGGATCTTGCGGTTCTTGTCCACCCGCTGAAAGTCGACGTGCAGCACGAGCTGCTTGAACGGATGCATCTGCACGTCGCGCAACAGCACCTGCTGCTTGGCGCCTTCATAGGTCATGTCGAGTATGGACGCGTGAAACGCCTCCATCTTGAGATGCCGGTAGAGCGCATGATGATCGAGTTCGATCGGCTGTGCCGTCTTGTCGGCGCCGTAAACGATGCCGGGCACCTTGCCCGCGCCACGCAGACGGCGGCTCGCACCCGTACCCTGCAGTGTGCGCGGAAACGCAGTAAATTCTATTTTCATTTAAGTCTCCACAAATTGGACCGTCCGCGACCAGACGACCCAGGTTCAAAAATCAGCGCGCAGCAAAATGCCGCGCGCTGCGCCAAAAAACTATTCCACGAACAGCGAACTCACCGAGTCTTCGTTGCTGATGCGCAACATCGTCTCGGCCAGCAGCCCCGCGATCGACAGCACGCGAATGCGCTTACAATTCGCGGCCTCCGGCGACAACGGTATCGTATCCGTCACCACCAGTTCATCCAGCGCCGAGCCGGCAATGCGCTCGATCGCCTTGCCCGACAGCACCGGGTGCGTGCAATACGCAATTACTTTTTCGGCGCCGCGTTCTTTCAGCGCCTTCGCCGCTTCGCACAGCGTGTTCGCCGTGTCGACCAGGTCGTCGACGATCACGCAAGTGCGCCCTTCGATCTCGCCGATGATATTCATCACCGTCGCCACGTTCGGCCGCGGCCGCCGCTTGTCGATGATCGCCAGGTCGGCTTCGAGCCGCTTTGCCAGCGCTCGTGCCCGCACCACGCCGCCAACGTCCGGCGACACCACGACCAGGTTCTTGAAGTCGTGCTTCCATACGTCGCCCAGCAATATCGGCGCCGAATAAATATTATCGACCGGGATGTCGAAAAACCCCTGGATCTGCTCCGAGTGCAGGTCCATCGTCAATACCCGGTTGACACCCACCGTCGCCAGCATGTCGGCGACCACTTTCGCGGTGATTGCGACCCGCGCCGAACTCGGCCGCCGGTCCTGCCGCGCGTATCCCATGTAGGGGATCGCCGCCGTCACCCGCGCCGCGGACGCGCGCTTCAATGCATCGACCAGCACCAGCACTTCCATCAGGTTGTCGTTCGGCGGCGAACAAATCGACTGCAGCACGAACACATCCTTGCCGCGTACGTTCTCCAGCACTTCGACCATGACTTCGCCGTCGGAAAACCGCCCGACCTTGGCCTTGCCCAAGTGAATGTTCAGGTGCTGCACAACATCCGCCGCGAGTTTCGGCGTCGCGTTGCCGGTAAACACCATTAAACGGTCGTACGGCACGGTCGCTTTCCTTCTTCTGGCCCTGGCTCGAAAAAAATGGCTGGGGAGGTAGGGATCGAACCTACGAATGCCGGAATCAAAATCCGGTGCCTTACCACTTGGCGACTCCCCAACGC
>CAZEAX010000069.1:0-14487 GCA_964510405.1 uncultured Streptomyces sp.
GGCGGATGGGGCGGCGAATCCCGTTCCGAAGTCGACGTTCTTATAGACCGCCTGAATCGGGAAAAAATCGCACGAGGGCACCTGCTTAAGCGCCGCGAACGGGAATACGAAATCGACGTCCTGCATCGCCTGGTCGACGCTGTCGCGGTTCCTGACGTCGCCGATGATAAACTTCAGCCGGCGGTTGGCGTGCTCGATGCGCATCGTTTCCTGCTTCAACTCGTCGCGGCTGAAAATGCGGATCTCGCGCACGCCGCGCGCGAGCAGCGGCGGGATGACCGCCTTGCCGAACGAACCCGTGCCGCCGGTAATGAGTGCAATCTTGTTCTTGAATGGATTTGCCATAAATTTTCCGGTGCGCCAACTTTCTTCAGTTGCTTCGCTGTTCCACCGCTTCGCGGAGCCAGCCCTCGAACTGCGCAATGAGCCGGCCGCGCTCGAAGTGCAGATCATAATAATTCCGCGCGGCCTTCCCCATGTCTTCCCGTGCGGCCGCCGGCATGCGGTTAAACGCCAGAATATTGTCCGCCAGCGCCTGCGGATTTCCGGCCGGACTGGCGAGACCGGCGCCCGCTTCGGTCACGATACGCGCGCCTTCGCCGTCGAGCATCGCGGCAATCGGGCGGCCGCACGCGAGGTAGGATTGTACCTTAGCCGGTATCGTCAGCGCGAAAATAGGGTCGTGCTTGAGCGTTACCAGCATGACATCGGCCTGCCGGAAAAAGAGCGGCATCAACTCGAGCGGATAGGCGCCCAGCAGATGCACGCTGGCTTCCAGCTTGCGCGCACGCGCCTCGCTACGGGCCCACTCCAGCATGCGGCCTTCGCCGAGGATGACCCAGTGTATGTCGGTGTGCGACTTGAGGATCGTCGCGGCATCGAGGATGCTCGCGAAACCCTGCGCAGCGCCGACGTTGCCCGCAAACATCACGCGGAATCCGGGAGGCAGCGCCGGCAACTTGACGCCGGGCCGGGCGGCCGGCTCTGCGGTAAAAACGCTCTCGGCCCAGCTCGGGAAATAACGGATTTTTTCCGGCGCCGCCCCCATTTGCTCGATGCGCGGCACGAAGCCGCGCGATTGGGCCAGTATGACGTCGCAGGAGCGGTAGATGGCGCGCACCATCTTCCCGATCAATCCCAGCATCGCGGGAGACCGGACCGCGCCCGCGGCGGTTAGGCTTTCAGGCCACAAATCGAGCACCCACAACAGCAGCGGCGCGCGCTTCAACCATTTGAACACCATCGCCGGCAGTGCGACAGTGATGGGCGACGGCTCGAATGCGAAGATGACGTCGAATTCGCCGCGGCAGCGCCACGGCGCGAGAAGGCTCGCGCTCAGCGCGAACGACAGGTAGTTGAGCGCGAGCCGCACGCCGCCGCCCGCGCCGCGCGGCAGCAGTGCGCAGCGGACGATATCGATGCCGTTCCAGTTTTCGCGGCGGCGGCGCAGCCAGCCGTAGCCCGGGTAGAAGCGCCCGGCGGGATAGTTCGGAATTCCGGTCACCACCGTGACTGCGTGGCCGCGCGCGTGCAACTCGCACGCGAGATCGTTGATCCGGAAATTTTCGGGCCAGAAGTATTGGGTGACGATGAGGATTTTCAAGCGGCGCGGCGATGCGGGTAAATGTTGCGAAGGCCTACAGCGGCTTGAACCACGCGGCGGTATCGGTAATGCCGTTGCTCGTCCAGAAGCAACGCCAGTTCGCGACGGCCTGCGCAAACGTTTCCCAGTCCGGCGACTCGCATGTGTCGCCGGGCCCGCGCGATGCGGGCGCGCGGGATTTCGGCGAGTGCGGCAGATACCAGTTGATATTGTCGACGATGAGGGCGCCGCCGGGCTTGAGCTTGTCGATGCAGGCGAGCGCGCAGCGGTCGCGGCAGATGCCGTCGACCAGGCAGAAATCAAGGCTCGCGGGCGCGAGGCCGCGAGCGGCCGCGACATATTGCTCTTCCTGCGCGGCGAATAGGTAATCGATGCGTTGATGCAGCGCCTGCGCCTGCAGCCGGCCGCTGACCTCGGCGTGCCATGCCGTATCGTGCTCGACGCTGGTCAGGTGGGCGATGCGCCGTGCGAACCAGATCGTCGACCGGCCCGATCCGAATTCGGCGCCGCGGTCCGTCGGCTTCAGCCATGATGCCAAGAAATCGTTCATGGCCTGGGTCAGCCACGGCAAATCCGGATAGCGTCCGGCATAGGCCATGAGCTGCAGGCGATTGACGATATAGCGTGGCGTCCAATGAGAAAATTTGCGCATATTTATTAATTTATTATTTTGACCGTGTAAGTCCCGGAATTTCAGGCCCGCGCAGATGGCGTAACCGCTGCCGGATCCTGCGAGTTTATGCCGCGGGTGCCCCGCGGTCGAGGGCTCGCGCGTAGAACTTCTGAAGATCATCGGTGAGTTGGTGGATGGAGAATTGCTGCTCGGCGAGTTTGCGCGCCGCTTGGCCGCGGGCCTTCCTTATCGACGGATCTTGAAGGCTCAGGATCGCGCCGGCGAGCAGATCCGGCCGTCCCGCCGGCACGGCGACGCCGGCCTGCGCGGCCACGATTTCGGGCGCGATTCCCACCTGGTCGGTTACAACGACGGGCAGCGACGCGGCGAGCGCTTCGGCTACGGCCATGCCAAAATTTTCATGCAGGGACGGCAATACGAACAAATCTGCAGCGGCAAATGCCGCGCGCTTGGCCGCGCCGTCGAGAAAGCCGCGCAGAGTTACGCACGGGCGCAGTCCGAGCGCGTCTATCATCGCTTCGATGCGCTCGACATGGCGGACGTCGCCGCTGCCGGCCAGTTCGAGCACCGCACAGACGCGATCGCGGTTGACGATTTGCAGCGCCGTCAGCAGCGTGGGCAAATCCTTGACCGGGTGCAGGCGCGACAGGAACAACAATTTCAGCGGTCCGCCGTGCTGTGCGATCGGTCCGTTCGACGGCGGCGTATCCACGCATAATGTCGTGATCGAGGTTTTCCGGGCGTAACCGAGCGTGGCGAGCCCCGTTTGTTCAAGCGTGGAGGTTGCGTTGATGCCGGCGCAATTGTCGAGATGGTTTTTCTCGAACAGCGCGTAGTAAATACGTTTCTTCAGCGGCTTGTATGACAGGCTCCAGGGGTCGAGCACCCCGTGCGGCATGATCACATAGGGCGTGCCCGCGATGCGCGCGTGTCGTGCCGCGGCCATGAGCGGATAGGTAAAAGGAACGTGCAGATGCAGCAAATCATATTGCTTTACGCAACGCTCCAGCCAGGCGCTTAGCTTGGGCGCGAAAAACCAGCTTTGAGACCAGGCTCCGGTAAAGCGGCAAACGCGTCCACCGGCGGTCTCGAATGCCCGTTCGACTTCGGTCGTCTTGACGTCCTGTGCGCACACCGTCGCAAGGTCGCAGTGAATGCCGGCATTTGCCGAGGCTCGAACTATTTGCTCGAGCGCAAGCGGCGGTCCGCCGTAGCGGGCCTCGACATAGGGCATCACGTGCAGGATTTTCATTCCCGATTAATACCACGGGCAGGCCGGATTGGCTGCCTGTGCCGATTGCGCCGAATAGCAATCGAGCATATAGCGCGCCGCCACCGGGGGCAGCAGCTTGTCGCGGAAGGCCGCCGCACCGGCGCGCGCGGCCGCGAGCGCCGCAGGCTCGCGCGCAAGCTTTTTGAGCAATTCAGCAAGTGCCTGACGTTGCTCCGATGCGAACACGAATCCAGCCCCGCTTTTCCGCAGCATGGCGGCGGCGCCCACGGCATCGCTGGCCACGACGGGCACGGCTTGCAGCAGCGCTTCATTGACCACCACCGCCCAGCCATCGAAACGGCTGGGTACCAAAAGCGCGTCGTAGGCGGCCAGCACTTTTTGCGTGTCGCCGAATGGAATGACGCCGCAATATTGGATGCGGTGATCGCTTGTCGGTACGGTCGATACGTCGCCGGGACCATAGACGTCAAGACTGATACCGATCCCTTCGGCCGCGGCCGCGCGCACCGCGTCGCAGGCGATGTCCAGCCCCTTGCGCCTGAGCAGTCCGCCGACAAAAGCCAGACGCAACCCGGGCGCCGCCGTTCTGTTCGGCGTAACCTGCGATTGCGAGGGGGGAACGAAATAGCCGAACGGGCAAATTGCATCCGGGCTGAACCCGGCCCGCGTGAATTGCGCGACGGCTTTGGGCGATATAGCAAATACCGGCCTGACTGCCGGGCCCAGCACGATACCGGCCAGCCGGTAAGCGGCCCGGCGCAGCCATAATTTTATGCGGCCCGCGACGCCGGACTGATCGCGCAAAAGCCCGGCCGTCACGTCCGAGTACGGTTCGCTCATCAGGGAAATGCGGCAACCGGTGATACGCGCATAGAGCAGGAGCACGAACAGACGGCGGTCGGCCCACAGGCCGCAGAACAAATGGTGCGCGGTGCGATTTTTCCGCAGCAGACGTATCCCGTCGGCCAGCCAGGTCTTGCTCGACAGCGCGATGACATCGAGTTCGGACAGGTCGGGCGGTGTCCAGCCCTGGGCCTGCCGCGCATCGAGTTCGCGCATGGAAGTCACGATCTGGAGATTTACGCCCGGCAGACGGCCGAGTTCCCTCAGCAGATGTACCTGATGCTCGGTCAGAACGCTTTGCCAGTCGATGAGATGCATATGCCCGGCTCGCTTAATTCCCGATCTCGAAAAAACGGACGATGTCGTTGGCAACTCGCTGAGGATCGAATGCGGCACGAATCTGCTCGCATCCGCGACGAGCCGTCCCGGCGGCAGTGCCCGGTGCGGAGCACACCTTGATAAGCGCGGCAGCAAGCGCAGCCGGCGTCTCGCCGGCCAGGAACACGGCGGCGTCATTTTCGAAAACCTCGCGCACGTCGCTGACATCGGTCGAGATCACGAGCAGCCCCGCCGCCGCGTACTCCAGCACTTTTGACGGGAACGTAATGTGGCCCATGTCGTAACTGCTGAGATTCAGCATCAGGCCGACATGGCACTTACCCAATATCTGCAGGTAGCGCTCGCGCCCGACCAAACCCTCGAAGCTGACCCAGCCGTCGCTCGCGGCCGCGAGCTGCTCGAGCGCGGGGCACATCGGGCCATGGCCGGTAACGAAGAATCGCATGGTTTGACGCGCCGCCGGGGCCTGCTGCATCAGCAGCCTGACCGCTTCGATGAAGATACCGGAACCGCGTTCGTCGTTCAGCGTGCCGCCAAGTATGACGCCCAACGGACGCAGATCCCAGTCGGCCAGGACACCGAACCCGGGCGTGGTCCCGTGCCATACCAGCGTTCGCTTTATCGATGTCTGCGATCGCACCGCGTTGTTGGCCAGCAACGCACCCTCGTTGCATAGCGCGTCGAAACATCGGCCGGCCAGCCGGTCGAACATGCGCAGCACCGCAGGGCGGCCGCGGTTGACGGAGCCGTCCTCGAGATCGAGAAAGCAACGCATCCCAAGCACGCGCGCGAGCAACAGCGCGGGCACGTAATGCCACAACCGGTTGTAGGCGATCAGCGTTATCCGGTCGCGCATGCGCCGGCGCAGACGCCACACCAGTACGGCGAGCGAAAACGCGGAGACCAGGTGCGTGGTCCAGCGGCTGTGCACGAAGCGCGCGTAAATCACCGGCGCTCCGTCCGCCCGGCGCGCGCACGCGTCGTATGCCGCACCGCTGCCGTTCTGGCGGCCGCGGCCCAGGCTCAGCACGATTGCGCGATGCCCGGCCTGCCGCAGCGCGCGGCAGAAACCGAATACCTTCTGGGTTGCCGCCGGATTCGCGGCATCGATGTTGCGCGCGCGCCGCGTCGCTTCATCCAGGGCGCCGCACAAATAGACGATGCGCATGTCAGGCGTATCGCAGCGGCAAGCTGTCCGGCCAGCGGTTTTTTACGCGCAGGATCGCATATAGCAGGCATAGCGAAATGGCGAGCTTCGCCTGCCACGCGCCCGCCAGCCATTTTTCAGCGAACAGATAAGCGATATTGTTGGTGTAGGGATGGGCGATCATGATCAAGAGCGTATTTTCGCCCCACAGGCGCAGGTTGCCAACGATCGCCGCTCCGTTCAGCCACAACCGGCAGAGCAATATCAGCGCGAGGCTGAACGCAGTCGAAAATAAATAGTTATGAATCGGGGCATCGAAATACCGGATTGCCAGGTTGAGCCCCGGGACACCGAACCAGCAATAAAATGCCGACACGCCCGCGCAGAGCACCAGCCATAATTGCGGACGATCGTTGAAATGCAGCATCGGGCGGTTGAAGATTTCCCGGCCCAGCCACACCCATAATACCGCCTCCAATATCTGATTCAGCACGAACGGCAGTTGCATGGGCAGCAGCACCCCGGCTGCGGCCATTGCGATGACTGCCGGCGCGGCCAGCCACCATTGCGGCAAGTGGCGCAACACCAGCCAGACCAGCAGCCGCGCACCAAGCAGCGCGGGCAGAAACCACAGGATATGGTGGTAGCCGACGAGGTGCGAGTAATCCATCCAGAACAGCAGGCCGCTCGCATAATCGGCGAGCTCGCCCAATGGCCGCGCCAGCGCGATGCGTTTGGCCAGTTCGGTGCCGATGCCGATCACGCCGAATATCAGATACGGAACACCCAGTCGCAGCGCATTCTTCCGCGCGAAAGCGGCGAAGGTGGTGTCGGTGCGGATAAAAAATCCGCCCGCCAGAAAGAAGAACGGCATATGCCATGCAAACAGAAAATTGCCTGCCGGCGAGGCGATATGTCCCCATACCACGGCGACGATCGCGAGCGCTTTTGCAGTGTCGAGATAAGCGAGTGAGTGTTTTGTTTGCATCACGCCGCGTAACCCGCGATGCCGACGATGCGGCCGGCGCGCAGCCGGAATTTACGATAAACCATTGTTCATCAGCATATCCGGAATCAAACCCAGCGCTGGCTTGCGTGATCGAAGCGAAGCAACCCGTCGGAGTTCAGCCACTTCTTGACGCGAACGGGCGCGTACCATGCAAGTCGGTCGCAGGCGGCGAGTGCGAAGTCAATCAACCCGGGAGCGCGCGTGAAACCACGCACCTCGCTGCGGTACGCGTCGACGCTTTCCGACAGCTGGCCCGGATGACTGCGAAATCCGCCGAGCACGGCTTCGACGATGTGCAAGTCGGTGTGCTGCGCGAAGGTGTGCCACATGTAGTAGTCGCCCGCGTAGCGCAGGCGCGCCAGCGCGTCGAGGTCCAGCGTATCGTTCAGGTGTCTGCGCCAGAACGTCGATTCCTGCTGCACGATGGGCAGCAGGGTCGCGTAAAGCCCGCATTCGAACAGGCGGCGCCGGTAGCGGAACGGCAGGCCGACGTTGACGATGGCGCCCGCGTGGTTGTACTGCACGTTGTAGCCGGTCAGCCAGGATGCGCTGCTGGTTTCGAATACGTCCAAGACGGTATCGAAAGCATGCGGATGATAATAGTCGCCCGCATTGATGTACGCGACCACGTCACCGCTGGCGCGGGCCAGCCCTTTGATCAACGCGGCATACATGCCGGTGTCCGGTTCCGAGACGATGCGAATCGAAGACGACCGGTAGTTCTCGACGATCCTGAGCGTGTCGTCTTCGGATGCCCCGTCGCAAACGAAATACTCGAGTTCTACGCGGCCCGATTGCACCGCGCGCTGGCCGAGAATGGAGTCGATCGTATCCTTGATGTAGCGGCCGGCGTTGCGGCAAGGCGTGATGATGGAAATGCGCGCGATCGCCTTGCGTTCGGCTTCGCCGGCAATTCGTCGGTTCAGTGGCGGCGCGGTTTCGTTCATGCGAATCGGATCGGCTTTCCAGTTTGACGTCAGCACTCTAGTCGAGCGGTGGCGCGAGGGCAAGACGTATCAACCCCGCTGCCCGTCAGTCAGCGGTCGGACGATATCGTGTTCGAACAATTTCGAAGACCGGCCGCCGGCTAGTTCGTCGAGTCTCGGCCCGGCCCGATCACGCGCGGCAGAATTTCACGCAGGCGCTGGTTGAAGTGGTCTTGATTCCATCCTTTGGCCATCGCCAGGCCTTTCTGCGCGAGCCCGGCGCAAAGGTCGTCGTCGGTCCACAGGCGATAGATGCAATCGGCGATTTCGGCTTCCGAGTTCGGATCGAACAGCAACGCCGCATCGCCAACCTGCTGCGGCATGCCGTAAATTCCCGAAATGGCAACCGGGCAGCCGGCGACGAACGCTTCGAGAGGCGGAATATTCGTCGGGCCGAAAAAGCTCGGCATCACCAACGCCCGCGCCCGGCGATATAGCTCCGGCATGTCTGCGTCCGGTACGTAACCCAGAAAATGCACGTTATCCGACAGTCGCAATGTCTGCACGAGCTGCAATACCGCATCGAAACCGTTTTTCTTGCCGCCCGCGAAAACAAGCTGGAGATCCGGAATTTTTTCCATGAGCGACGCCGCTGCGCGAATCAGCCGCTGATGGTTCTTATGCTCCCAGAACTGGGCGGGATAGAACACGTACTTGACGGGAAGCCGGTAACGTTCCGCAAAGCCCGCCGGGATTTCGCTTGAATACATATAACGCGGCGCGACGGTCGGGAGCACGTGCACGCGGTCACCGTCGATACCGTAACATTCCATCAGCTGGCGTTTACCGGTTTCGGACTCGACCAGAATGCTCCTGGCCCAACGGCACATCGCGGCGTAGTGAATTTCGCGCCGTTCAAATTCACCGTTTTCCGACACTTCGGGAAACTGGCGCGCGTATCGATGCATCAGATCGAATACGACGCCCAGGGAGGGGACGGGGATTTCGTAGGTCCAGTGATCTTGCGAAGGAAATATCCACAGATCGCAACGCGCCCCGATCAAGGCTCGCGCAACGGGATGAAAGTACGGACAGATTCTCCGGCGCCACGCCAGAGGCAGTTTCAGCCTCTCCCATATTACGCCCGCAGCTTTGCCGGCCAGGCCCGGCGAAATCCGGAAATTCGACACGCGGTAGCCGGTCAGCAGCCGCTCCCAGCATTCGTGCCGGTAGGCGACCACGGTCTCGAACGATTCCGCCGGCAAAGCGGCAACGGCATCCAGCATGCTCTGGTTGTACTGGAACGCACCGCCCCATTCGGGTGACGCGCCGAGGAACAGGCCGATTCTTGGCTTCATCGCAAACCGCGATCTCTCGGCATCAATCGCTTTCCGGATTGCCGGCGCGCTTCCTGACGACGTAGGTTACGTTCCAATCGGCCGCCGTGACCGGCTTTTCCGGCTCCATGAACGGGCAGCGCACCAGCACTTCCATGCCATTGGCGTGCAGCAGATCGTTCATTTCCTGCAGATGAAAGTAGCGCAGCGGATGACGCTCTGAAAATTCGCAGGCGGTGGCGCCGTTTCGCATCAGGGTAATGTGGAAGTCGACGACGGCGGTTTGTTTGGCCGGGTTCAGGACCGTTTCCGAAACCCGCAGAACTTCGAGATTGTCTCCGCGGACCCGTTTTTCCCGCCGCGGCGAGTAATCCTTCTCGACCGCGTCGCCGTTCCACATGTCGAATATGAATATGCCGTCCGCGGTCAGCAGTTTCCCGATGTTGCGCAGCGCGAGCCCCGCATCGTCATATGACGTGAGGTAATTCAGCGACGCGAACATGGCGAGCGCGACATCGTATTGTTTGCCGATTCTATCGCAGGTCTGAAACGTCTCGTTGTAGAACGTGACGGTCAGACCGGCAGCCATGCCGGCTTTGCGCGCTTGCGCAATCATGGGCGCGGCGGCATCGCTGCCTTCCACGCCGTATCCAAGACGCGCAAACTCGATGATGTGCCGCCCGGTGCCGCATGCGAGGTCGATCAGGTTGAGCGCGCGCGCGGAATCCGCGAAATACCGCCCGATCAAGCCGGCGACAAAAGCCGCCTCGGCGGCGTAATCCTTGTCTCGATAAAGCAGGTCGTAGCACGCTGCGTACTCGCCAAACGGCACGCTGCTTGCGGAATCATGGATCCCGGAGTCGATCACAGGGACTGCAGCACGGAGATCACGCCGTCTGCAACATATTCCAGTTCGTCCCCGGTCAGGCCGGTGCCGCTCGGTATATAGAACCCGCGCAAAGCAACTTCGTTGGCGAGCGGGCATTCGTCCTCCCGCGTCAACCCGCGGTCGATGAAAATCCGCTGCATGTTGAAAGGAATGAATCCTTCGCGCGTTTCTATGCCCCGTTGCTGCAGTCGATCCATGACATCGACGCGCCGGTCCGCCGCCTTGCCCTGCAACACGACGTGATACATCCAGTAAACGTGGCGCGCGTAGCTTTTTACGACGGGCAGCCGCAGCGTGTCCAGTTCCGAGAAACGGCGGCCGTAATAATCCGCCAGGCGTTTTTTCGCCGCAATGAACTCTTCGATCCTGCCGAATTGCGCGTGCCCCAGCGCCGCCTGCAAATTGGTCATGCGATAGTTGTAGCCGATGGCCTGGTGCATGAACTTCATCTTGTCGCCGAACGCCAGTCCCCGCAGGTTGCGCGCCTTGTCCGCACAGGCCCGGTTGTTCGTGGTGATCATGCCGCCTTCGCCGGTCGTAATCAGCTTGTTGGCGTAAAAGCTGAAACATCCGACGTCGCCGATGCCGCCGACCTTTCTGCCTTTGTAGGTCGCGCCGTGCGCCTCCGCCGCATCCTCGATCACCAGCAGTCCGTGTTTGCGCGCCACCGCCATGACCGGATCCATGTCCACGGGATGCCCGAACAGGTGGACCACGATAATTGCCTTCGTTCGCTTCGTAATTCGCGCTTCAAGCAGGCCCGGGTCCAGATTGAGCGTATCCGGCTCGATGTCGATCGGAACCGGAATCGCGCCCTGGTAAATCACCGGGAAAAACGTCGCCATATTGGTCAGGGTCGATACCAATACCTCGTCGCCCTCGCCGATGCCGAGCGCGGCGAGCGCAAGGTGAATCGCAGTCGTGCCGCTGGTGGTGGCCACACCGAATTCGCATTCGCAGTACTGCGCGAACTCGTGTTCGAACATGGGCAGGTATTCGCCGAAAAACCCCGAGATGGCGCCTTTGGCGAGGGCGTCATTGACGCATGCCGCCTCTTGCGCGCCGAGCACGGGTTGCGAGACGGAAACTTGTCGTGTCATAAATATCCGCGCTGTATCAGGACGGCGTACCGGCAACGGCGAGCGGCGTGTCCAGCCGGAACGTGTCGCTCTCGTACTCTTTGCCGCCGCGCGGCCCTTTGGTGAAGACCATGAGAGACGAATCCTCCATGCCGATCAGGGCATGCCGGACGTTTTCGACGGTCGCGACAAAATCGCCCGGGTTGAGCACCGTTTCTTCGACTTGTGCACCGGGAACCTGGCTCAGGAGCTTGACCTTGCCCGACATCAGGTAATTCCACTGGATCGTTTGCTTGTGGTAGTGGTTGCCGCGCACGGCGCCTTTCTTGAATGTGACGATGGTCACCGCATTGATGTTTTCGTTTTCGAGGAGATCAATGATTTCCCCCCGGTCGTCCTTGAACGATACCGGCACTGGTATTTTTTTCATCGCAATGAGTCCTGAATGGTTTATCTCAGCCTGCGACCGCGGGCGTCGGAATCGGGATGATGAATTTGCCGCCCCTCTTCCGGTACTCGTCGAGATTCTTCATGATCTCTTCGGCAAAGTTCCATGCGAGCAGCAGCGCGTAATCGGGCTGGCGCGTCAGCAATTCCGAGTCGGGCACCACGGGAATATGCGCCCCGGGCGTGTAGCGGCCGATTTTGAGCGCCGACTTCTCGGTTACGAAATCGAGCACATCGTTGTCGAGACGGCAGTAGTTGAGCAGGGTCATGCCCTTGGCGGGGGCGCTGACTGCAACGACGCGTTTGCCCTGATGCTTGAGCGACTGCAGCAGCCAGACCAGATCCGCCTTGTTTTGCTTGACCGCCTGCGCAAACTTTTCCAGCGTTTCATGGCGGTAAATTCCCGTGTCGATTTCCGCCTGCACCAGGCGGCCCACTTCCGGGGACACCGGCCACTGGCCCCGCCGTCCGACGTACACGCGGAACGAGCCGCCGTGGATGTCGCGCTGCTCGATGTCGAATACTTCCATGCCATGCTTGCCGAAGAACGGGATCAGCGGCCGCACCGCAAGGTACGACAGGTGCTCGTGGTAAATCGTGTCGTATTCGATATGCTTGAGCAGGTTGACGAAATACGGCGCTTCGAAAATAAACACGCCGTCCCGTTCGAGCAGCGTATCCACGCTCGCCATGAATTCATGCAGATCGTCGACATGCGCGAACACGTTGGTCGCCGTTATTACCGACGCGCGGCCCTTCCGTTCGACGATGCTTTGCGCGGTGCCGGTATTGAAGAACTCGCAGTCGGTATCGATGCCGTTGCGTTGCGCGATCAGCACGATATTCGCGGCGGGGTCCACGCCGTGTATGCGCAGCCCATGGGAGCGAAATGCGCCGAGCAGAACGCCGACGTTGCTGCCGATGTCCACCGCCAGGTTCTTTGCGCCCAATCCGAACCGTTTAACCACGCTGCCGGCAAATTCGGACCAGTGCTCCTGCCCGGTGCGCGTGGTCGACGATTCGTAGGGATAATCGTTGCGATACAGAATTTCCGGCGAGACCACGTGGCTCAATTGCGCGAGGCCGCAGTCGTCGCACATCATCACCTGCAACGGATAGTAGATGTCCGGCTCGCGCAGCTGGTCCTTGCGGCGGAACTGGTCTGCGGGCGGGGTAGACCCAAGGTCCAGGAACTTATGCAACCTGGTGCTGCTACACATCCGGCAATTCATGGGCGTTATACGCTTATGTGCTTTGGTAATGGGCCGAGCACTTCATCTAACACGTTGAATTATAAACTATCGGTGAATCTCTAGGTATGTTTATACAGGCGGGAATACGTCCGGTACCGTCATATTTGTTTTTTATCGATGACGTTTTTGAGCGTGTCCATCGCAAAGAAATCCAGCCAGCTGTCCCGGGATAAATTGACGATCTTGACGTCACTGTCGCGCAGTAGATTCCGGTAAAACATGTATTGCTCAAACACGCTGAGAGTATTGCGAAGATTGTTGATTATTCCGTCATAGCATACGTCGTAACGGACGTTTTTTGCGGTCGGCGTTGTTTTGCGGATATCTTGCGAAGGATCGAAAAAATTGCTGATGGTTTTTTTATAATCGCGCAGCTCGGTGTGATCGCAACCAAGCAGGTAAATCTCGCGATAGCCCATATATAACAGCACCGGAAGCGCCATTAACGGGCCGGTTTGCGGCACCAGGATCGGCTTTGTGATATCCACCTTGTCCGCCGCGGGATATCGGCTGAAGTGCAGATAAAATATTTTTCTCTTTGGAAATAATTTATATTTTCCGGCTAGGTCGGCCATCTCGGCTTCCATGAAAATATTCGTTTCCGGCGGCAATGTTTGATCTGCTTTTACGAGCCATTCGACATAACTCTCGAGCGTTACCGGTTCATGGTAAGGCGCGAAAAAATGGAATTTCGGATTTATGCTTCGAATATGCTCGTGCAGGAAAAAATTGCTGATCCCGTAACAATCTTCACCGGCCAGCGTACTTAAGTCTTCCATCTTCAGGCTGGGGCCCGTGGCAATCAAAAATGCCCGCCTGCCTTTGGCCGTATTTTTCAGGGCGACGTTTTTGTTCAGCAGTTCTTTTTTATCGGACGCCCGAAATTTCAGCCACGCCCGAAAGCGATTGCGCTTTTCCTGGACTATCGGCGGCAGCCAGTTTTTTGACCAAAGCCTGATCTTTGGAATCATTCCGATCTCCCCGGATTCGCCAGCCGGATCCATGTTTCATTCCGGGTTGGGCGCCGCCGCATCAATACGTCATCTTCTTCTGCAGCAGGCGCGGGCCGAGTTCCACGGTGGCAAGTATCTCCGCGATGCGCGGGCCCGCGCCGCCGGTGCCGTAGGGATTGGGCGTATCCCTGCACGTCTTGCGGAAAGCCACGTCTTCGATCGACCGCTTGCAGGCTTGATATATCTGGTCCGCGTCATAGGCGGTGTCGATAACGTTTTCGCCGCGCAAGCGTCCCTGCTGGCGGCTGCCTACGTTGACTGCGGGGCACCCGAACGCGGGTGTTTCCTTGATGCCGCTGGACGAGTTGCCGACGCACGCGCCGCGTCCGACGCGACCGCACAAATTCAGCACACCGTGGTAGTTGTACCGCCCGAGGCTGGCGTGGGTTTGAATGTTCGGGAGGTTCTCGGCTGCGAGCTTGACGATCTCGCTGATGATGGCGCGGCCCCCGGCATCGTTGTTCGGGTAAGTTACGATCACGCGGTAGCCGTCGGCGGCCAGGCGCTTCATGGCTTCGAGTCCCGGTCGAATCTGGGCGGCGGCAAGATCGAATTCCGTGGTGACGGCATGCTGGGTAAAAATAAAGACCGGCACGTCCGGCGTCAGGCCGTACCGCTCGCTTAATCCGGCGGGGGTGGCGTAGCGGTGCTCGGCGATCAGGTCCAGCGCGGGGAAGCCGACGTTGAAGACCCGCCAGGGTTCTTCGCCCATGCGGCGCACGCGCTCGGCGGCT
>CAZEAX010000070.1:0-14451 GCA_964510405.1 uncultured Streptomyces sp.
GGCCTGATGGGCAGCTATCTCGAGCAAAGCGCCAATGCTTTCCTGGAAATGCAGCAGCAGATGCAAAAGCAGTCGCGCAATCTGTTCGGCAACTTCCCGTTCCCCAATTTCGCCGCCCCCAATCCGTTCGCGCCGCCGGCGCGCGACGCCGCAGCGGACACGAACCAACCCGCAAGCCCCTCCGCGCCCAAGGATGAAGACGGCGACAAAAGCGGCGGCTGAACCCAGGCGCAAGCGGCGCGGCACCGCGCCCAAGGTCGGTTTCGTTTCACTCGGTTGCCCCAAAGCGCTCGTCGATTCCGAGCGCATCCTCACGCAATTGCGCGCCGAGGGCTATCTCGTGGCACCGAGTTACGAGGATGCCGACCTCGTCGTCGTCAACACCTGCGGCTTCATCGACGCCGCGGTCGAGGAGTCGCTCGATGCGATCGGCGAGGCTTTGAGCGAAAACGGCAAGGTCATCGTCACCGGTTGCCTCGGCGCCAAGGGCAGCGTCGTCAAGGACACCCATCCGCGCGTGCTGGCGGTCACCGGCCCGCACGCGACCGATGAAGTCATGCGCGCGGTGCACGAGCATCTGCCGCAACCGCCCGACCCGCACCTCGACCTGATACCGCCCCAGGGTATAAAGCTCACGCCTCGGCATTATGCGTATCTTAAAATCGCCGAGGGCTGCAACCACCGCTGCACGTTCTGCATCATCCCGTCGATGCGCGGCGATCTCGTGAGCCGGCCGGTCGGCGAAGTGATGCAGGAAGCGGAGAACCTCGTCAAAGCCGGCGTCAGGGAGTTGCTGGTGATCTCGCAGGACACCAGCGCCTACGGCGTGGACGTCAAATATCGCACCGGCTTCTGGGGCGGGCGCCCGCTCAAAACCCGCATGACCGAACTCGTTACAGCACTGGGCGAACTCGGCGCGTGGGTGCGGCTGCATTATGTCTACCCTTACCCGCACGTCGATGAAGTCATACCGCTGATGGCGGCGGGAAAAATCCTGCCATACCTCGACGTGCCGTTCCAGCATGCAAATCCCCGCATCCTCAAAGCGATGAGGCGCCCCGCCAATTCGGAGAACAATCTCGCGCGCATCCGGCGCTGGCGCGAGATCTGTCCCGATCTCACCATCCGCAGCACGTTCATCGCGGGCTTCCCCGGCGAAACCGACGACGAGTTCGAGCAACTGCTCGAATTCATCGAAGACGCCCAACTCGACCGCGTCGGGTGTTTCACGTATTCCCCGGTCGAAGGGGCGGCCGCCAACGCGCTTGCGAACCACGTGCCCGAAGAACTCAAGGAAGAACGCAAAGCACGCTTCATGGCGGCGCAGGAAGCCGTCAGCACCGCCCGCCTCGAACGCAAGGTCGGCAAAACGATCACTGTTTTGATCGACGAAGCAGGCGCCGGCGGCGCCATCGGCCGCAGCAGTGCAGACGCGCCCGAAATCGACGGCGTGGTGCACGTCGCCGCGCATAAATCGCTCAAGGCCGGCGAATTCTCGCGCGTAAAAATCACGGGATCCGACGCCCACGACTTGCGAGGTGTGGTGATCTGAGATGTGGGAAAGTCTCAAACGCTGGGCGCGCGCCATGGAGAGCGACGGGCTTACGCTGTGGTTCTGCTGCCGGCACCCGGGCACGCCCCTGCTGCCGAAAATCCTCGCGCTACTGGTCGTCGGCTATTTTCTGAGCCCGATCGACCTGATTCCCGACTTCATTCCGATTCTGGGCTACCTCGACGAACTCATCCTGCTGCCGATCAGCATATATTTCATTCTCAAGCTCATACCCCGGCCGGTATTGATCGATTGCCGCGTCGAAGCCGAAGTCTGGATCGCCCACCACAAGCCCACACCAAAAAGCATTGCCGGCGCCCTGGTGATCATGCTGCTGTGGATGGTCTTTTTCTGGGCGCTGTGGAAATACTGGGGCGACGACGTGATGAAATGGTTCGGCGCGGGGTAACTCGCCGCATCCGCCGCTATTCGCGCTCGAAAAATGCGATGACTTCAGCGACGTCGCGCGTGCCTTTCATCGACGGCAGGCTGCGCAGGATGCGCCTGCCGTAACCCTTGCTGAAAAGGCGCGGATCGCAAATCATCAGCACGCCGCGGTCGGTCTCGTCGCGGATCAACCGCCCCGCCCCCTGCTTGAGCGTAATCACCGCCTGCGGCAGCTGAAATTCGATGAACGCATTGCGCCCGTCGCGGTTGATGCGCTCGATGCGCGCGGCCAGCAGCGGATCGTCGGGGGGCGCGAACGGCAGTTTGTCGATGACGACCAGCGACAGCGCCTCGCCGCGGACATCGACGCCTTCCCAGAACGACTGGCTGCCGACGAGCACGGCGTTGCCGATGCGCCGGAATCGCTCGAGCAATTCCGTGCGCGAACCCTCGCCTTGCATCAGCAGAGGGTACTCGAGGCCGCGTCGCGCGAAAGCGTCCTTCAGGATCTCGTGGCCTTCACGCATCGCGCGCAGACTGGTAAACAGCATGAACGCGCGCCCCCCGCTTGCTTCAATCGCGGGGAGCGCCGCGGCAACCACTGCCTTGGTGTATTCAGGCGTGTTCGGCTCGGGCATGCCCTTGGGCACGTACAGCAGTGCGTGCGCGGAATAATCGAACGGGCTCTCCCAGGAATGCGTAACCGCATCGGTCAATCCCAGCTGCGCACGGTAATGGCTGAAGTCGCCGCCAACCGACAGCGTCGCCGACGTAAATATCCACGAGCGTGCGCGGTCGTCGATCTGGCCCTGAAAGACTTCCGCGATCGACAGCGGCGTCGCATTCAGATGCAGCGCGTGATTGAAGAGCTCCAGCCAGCGCACGAAGTCCGGATCGTCCTGGTCGCGCCAGCGGCGCACGCCGGCAGCGAGCAACTGGCTGCGCTGCCAGCATTTTTCCAAGCCTTCGCTGCGCCCGGCCTGGGATTCGAGCGTCGCCGCCAGCGCATCTAGTTTGGCGCAAACGGCAGCCAGCGCGGGCTCGAACTCGCGATTGCGCGCGAGCGCCTGAAAGGGAAAACGGCCGCTCTCCTCTTTAAATGCGAGCCGCAGATCGCGCGCGGCCTTGTCGAGCGCGTGAGCTGCATCAGGCAGCGCCGCGTAATCCCTGGCAGAGGCCGCCGCTTCGATGCGCGTGTCGCGCGCAAGCTCGATCAACTGCGACGTCGAAACCGTTTGTCCGAAAAATAGACTCGCCGTCTCCGGCAACTGGTGCGCCTCATCGAAAATTATCGTGTTCGAAGCCGGCAGCAGTTCCGACACGCCTTCGTCGCGCAGCACGACGTCCGCAAAGAACAGGTGGTGGTTGACGACCACGACGTCCGCCGCGAGCGCCTGCTTGCGCGCTTCCATGACGAAGCACTTCGCATAATGCTCGCAATCGGAGCCGAGGCAGTTCTCGCGCGTCGAGGTCACGTAGGACCAGATCGCCGCATTCTCCGGCACTGCCGGCAAATCGCTTTTGTCGCCGGTGGCGCTGTTGTTCGCGAAATTGACGATGATCGGCAGATAGCGGGCATCGTCGCGCGTCGGAAAGCGGCCCTCGTGCTGCGCGCGCGCGACATAGTAATGGCACACGTAGTTCGAGCGGCCTTTGAGCAAAGCGACCGTGACCGGCACTTTCAGCGCCTCGCGCACGACGCTGATGTCGCGGTCGAACAACTGGTCCTGCAGCGTCTTGGTGCCGGTCGAAATAATGACCTTGCCGCCCGACAGCAGCGCGGGGACGAGATACGCGAACGTTTTGCCGGTCCCCGTTCCCGCTTCAGCGATCAGCACCGCATTTTTCTCGATCGCCTGCGCCACCTCACGCGCCATTTCGAGCTGCCCTTCGCGCACGCGAAAGCCTTCCACGGCCAGCGCCAGCGCGCCATCGGCGGAAAATATCTTGTCCAGATTTTGCAAGCTGAATCCCGGCTACAAGGGACCGCGTTGCCGGCAGTCCCGCACGATTAAAGCGCGTGAGTATAATCCCGATTCGCCATGCATGACGCCCCTTCAGCGCTCACGATCGGCTTGATCTCCGATACGCACGAACTCTTGCGTCCGCAAGCGCGGCGCGCGTTGGCGGGCGTCACACACATCCTTCACGCGGGCGATATCTGTGAAGGCAATGTGCTCGCAGAATTAGCAGAGGTCGCGCCGGTTACCGCCGTGCGCGGCAACAACGATCGCGGCGCATGGGCGCGCGGGCTGCAGACGACAGCCATGGTCGAAATCGGCGGCGTGTCGCTCTATGTGGTGCACGACCTGTCCGAGCTCGATATCGACCCGCGGACCGCCGGCGTCCAGGCGGTGATTTACGGACATTCTCACAAGCCACTCATCGAAGAGCGCGCCGGCGTCCTTTATGTCAATCCCGGCAGCGCGGGGCCGCGCCGTTTTACCTTGCCGATTTCGGTGGGCTTTCTCGAGATTGCGGCGGGCACCGTCACCGCCCGCCTGCAAACGCTGCAGATTTAGGCGCCGGAGTCGGCCTTCCCGATAGGTTCAGCGGATTTCATCCACCTTCAGGAGTATCTGCCGGTTGTCGCGCGAGAGTTCGCGCGTGCTGCCGAGTATGGCCGTCTGCTGGTTCGCCACCCCCTGCACGATACCGCCCACCTCTATCCATTCGCCGAGCCGCCCGGACACGGTCGTCGCGGCCTGCTGAATGTTCACGCTGCCGCGCGGCAGGTTCTGCTCGGGATTGGCGAGCGTATCGCGCTGCGGATTGATTTCGAGCGTAACGCGGTCGCCTGCCAGCCGCGGCACCACGTAAAACCCGGTGGTGACGTCACGGTATTCGACCGTGTTGCCGAAACGCTCGACAAGCTGGCCGTTGACCATCGTGCGCACAACCTGGCGTTGCGGCACCGGTATGGACTGGCCTGCGTTGATGAATGCGCGGCTGCCTTCGAGCACTCGCACGCTTTGCGTGTTGCGATCGGCGTCGAGAGAACGCGTGCTGTCGATCCGGCTGCGCACCACGTCGTTGCCGCGTTGCGCCTCGACGGACCCGCCGCGCACATTACCGTCGCCGGGAATCGCCACGGTTGCGCTGCCGGTCGATACGCGCCCGGATATATCGGCCTGCGTTCGCTCGCGATCGATGAGCGCATCCTGGCGCACCGTGATCATGAGCTGGCGCGGCGCCGCGTCGAGCGTGGCCAGCACTTTTTTGATATCGGCGAGATTCGCCGGCGTCGTGCGCACGATGAGCTGGTTCTGCATGCCGCTCAGAGTTCCGCTTTTATCGAGCAGCGGCCTCAAGACCGGAATCAGCTGTTCGGCTGTGCGATATCTGAGCGGAATGACTTCGAGGGTTGCCGGCTGAGCGAGCGCCGCCGTCGCGAGCAGCGCGACAGCCGCGAGCAGACCGCGCAATGAAGCGACAACCGCACCGGCAGTATCTATCCGTAATCTGGGCATATCGCATTAACGGCGGTTGATCGGCAAAGTTTAGCCCAACCTTCCTTAAAGCGGCGAGTTGACGCAATGCATTGAATTGAGGGGTTTTCACCGACTATTAAGCATTTACAATTCCGCCCGCATCGCCTATAGTCCTGCCGATGAAAATTTCCGTCTGCCACATTGCACTCCTGCTCGCGCTTGCGGCGACGCCCGCGCTGGCCAACGATAATGCGCGGGAACCGGCCGCAGCATCCGACAGCTATCTCGATCGCGCGCGCGAGGTAACCGTGCAGGCGCTGGCATTCCTCGGCGTCAACTACAAATGGGGCAGTTCCAACCCCGAACGCGGGTTCGACTGCAGCGGCCTCGTCACACATGTGTTTCAGCAGGTCGCCGGCATCGTGCTGCCCCGCAATTCGCAGGGCATGAGCAAAGTCGGCGAGAAAATCGACAAGTCGGACCTGCAGCCCGGCGACCTCGTGTTCTTCAACACGCGCAAGCGTCCCAATTCCCATGTCGGTATCTATATCGGCGACGAGCGCTTCGTCCACGCGCCCAGCCGCGGCGGCGAAGTGGAAATCTCGGACATGCAGGAAAGTTACTGGAAAAAGCGTTTCAACGGCGCGCGCCGCCTGCTGCTCAACGACTGACGTTACCGGCTGACCGTCGTCTTCTCCGCGATTTTCTGCTTGATGGCAGCAATCGCCGCCAGTCCCGCCCTCTCCCCCTCGATGATCGCCAGGTTCCGGTCTTCAAACCCGGTGCTGCGTATGCGTCCCGTATCGGGACGGATCACGATATCGGCCTCGGGCAACTCGTAGCCCGCGATGCTCTGCCCCATGATCGCGAACGTCTGCAGCATCACGTCCACGCTGTCCTTCGTTTTACCCATGCGCGGATTATTGGAAATGTAAACCGCGATGACCAGGTCCGCGCCCATCGCGCGCGCGGCGCGCACGGGCACCGGACTTACGAGCCCGCCGTCGACGTATTCGTGCCCGTTGATCGTGACCGGCTGGAACACGCCCGGCACGCTGCTCGAGGCGCGCACCGCCATGCCGGTGTTGCCGGTGCGGAACACGACCGGTTCGCCGCTTTGCAAATCGGTCGCCACTGCCGCAAACGGCATGTTGAGCTTTTCCAGCGGGCGGCCTTGTACCGCCTGGTTGACGAAATTCTGCAGCGCCTCGCCCTTGATGAACCCGCGGTCCGGCAACGACCAGTCGGCGATAATCGAGTCGTCGAGTTGCAGCGCGGTGCGTTGCAAATCGAATCCGCCATAGCCGCCCGCATACAACGCACCCACCAGGCTGCCTGCGCTGGTGCCGATCACCATGTCGGGCACGATGCCGTGAGCCTCGAGCGCCTTGATCACCCCGATGTGGGCAAAACCGCGCGCAGCGCCTCCGCCGAGCGCAAGCGCGATTTTCGGCGGTACCAGCCGGACTTCCGGCTTCGGCGGCACCTCGATCGGCGGTGCGGGTTTGGGCGGCCCGGAGTGCGGCAGCACGCTGCAACCGGCGATCGCGAAGCACAGCAAAAATTTAAAAATGCGCAAGCGACTTCCCGTCAGATTGAAACGTGACCGGCGATTGTAATTGAGATCAGCGGTCGGCGGAGTTCGCGCGCCGCAAGTCGCGCAACTCCTGCGCGAGTTCGTAGACCGCGAGCGCGTAGTTCACGCTGCGGTTATAACGAGTGATCACGTAAAAATTGTTGAATCCGATCCAGTAACGCGTGCCCGCCTCGGTTTCCGCCGCAAAAACCGCGGCCTTCACTTCGTCAGCGACCAGATACGCGGGGGACGCACCCGCGCGCTTGATCGCAGCGACCGTCGTTTGGGGGTAGATGCCGCGCTCGAGCAGGCTTTTGAATTCATCGCTGACCGGCTCGGCGGATTGCTCTACCGGAGCGAGCACCGCTTCGCCCGCTTGCCAGCCGTACTGCTTGTAATAGTTCGCGATGCTGCCGATGGCGTCCGCATGGCTCCATAGATCGCGCCTGCCGTCGCCGTCGAAATCGACCGCATAGCGGCGGTAACTGCTCGGCAAAAACTGCGGCACACCGAGCGCGCCTGCGTATGACCCTTTGATTTGCAACGGGTCTGCATGCAGTTCACGCGTGAGCAACAAAAATTCCGCCAGTTCGCCGCGAAAAAGCCGGGCGCGCGGCGGATAGTTAAACGCCAGCGTAAACAGCGCATCAAACACCCTGCTCGTACCGACCAACCGCCCGTAAAACGACTCGATGCCAACCGTCGCGACAAGCAATTCCTCCGGCACGCCGGATTCCGCGGCGGCCTGCGCCAGCACGGTCGCGTAGCGCTGCCAGTAGGCAAGGCCGCCGTTGATGCGCGCAGCGTTGACGTGGTTCGCGCGAAAAACATGCCACGGCAATGCGGTCGTGGGGTTCGCCATTGCTTTCAAGATGCCGTGCTGGACGCGCGCCTGCGCAAACCAGCGTTCCAGCTTGTGGCGGTCAAACCGGTGCTCGGCGGCGAATTCGTCGATGAAAGCGGCGACCTCGGGGTCGAGCGCGGCGGCATAACCGGCTGGCGTGACCACAGCGAGGAACAACGCGACGAGAACGGCGCATGAGCGCCGAGCTATTGATGCACGTAACCGCGTTGCCTGCATGCGGAGATTGTAAGCGCAGTCGCAGGCAAATTGGCGTGCGATCCGCTCAAAAACGCGGCGCCTTATAAAACGCTGCCTGCTTTAAAGCGCTTCCAGCGATTCGACGACTTTGCGGTCGAACACCAGGCCTTCGACGCGCCGGCGCTCGCGCTCGCGAAACGAGCGTTCGGACGGAATGCGGATTTCATCCACGCCGGGCCGTCGCGGCGTCGCCTTGATCTTCTCGACGAGTTCCGCCATGTGGTCGGGAAACTCACCGCCCGGCAGCGTCAGCTTGGGATCGATCACCAGCAGCAGAAAGCCGTAATCCTTGACTTTGCCCTGCGGCAGCGCGGCACCGGCGAGCAACCCCAGCGCCTGCACCGCAAACGACAAGCCGTAGCCTTTGTGCCCGCCGAACGGGACCCATCCGCCTCTCAAGGCGGCATTGGGATCTCGCGTAGGATTGCCGTGCTCGTCGAACGCGATGTCTTCCGGCAACTCCTGCCCGATGTGAGCGAAGAGCTGCACTTCGCCGACCATGATGGAGGCAGTGCCGATGTCGTAGACGACCGGGCCATTGGACGACGGAAAGCCGATGCAAAGCGGGTTGGTGCCGAATACCGGCTTGATGCCGCCGATCGGCAGCACGTGCGGCCGCGTGCTCGCGGCATGGATCCCGACAAACCCGGCGTTCGCGATCATCTCCATGAAGTACGCACTGCGTCCGCTGTAATAACTGTCGTAAACGCCGACCATCGCAAACCCGCGCTCACGCGCTTTTTTGATTGCCAGCTCGGTCGCGCGATACACGGAAACGTAACCCAGATTGTTACCGCCGTCGATCAGCGCGGACATCGGCGTCTCATGGGCGATTTTTATCGGCCGGCGCTCGTTGCGTGTCTTGTTGTTGTCAGCAATGGCAAGAATGCGCGGCAGGCTGGCAAAGCGGTATCCGCACAAAGCATTGTCAATCAGCTGATCGCTTATGATCTGCGCGTCCTCCGCGGAGTAGCCAATGCGGCCCAGCGCGCGCCTGGCGAGTTCGCTTGCTTCGGACGGCGTCATCCGCACGGTGTCGGGTGTATCGGCATCGAGCAATTCTTCCTGCCCTGATTTGAAGCTGGCGGCCTGCGTCATGCGGTGATTCCTTTGCTGATTGCGAAAGGACCAATTATAAACCGGTCGTCCTCCGCTTCCGGATCGGCCGGAATGATTTTCGCCCGCGGCGTTCATTGCTGCGCGCAATCAGCGCCGTGCGATGGCTTATAATTCAACACTCGCCGGCCCGACCGGCAGCGTCATAACGAGAACTTCCCGGGTGCACATCAAATTTACGCTCAACGGCGAACCGGTCGAAACGCGACTGAAGAGCGGCGACCGCCTGCTCGTCGACGTGTTGCGCGAAGACCTGCAACTCACCGGCACCAAGCACGGCTGCGGCATCGGCGCGTGCGGCACCTGCACCGTGATCGTCGACGGCCTGCCCGTCGCCTCGTGCCTGCAGCTTGCCGCGCTCATCGACGGCGCAGATGTGCGCACCGTCGAAGGTCTGGCCGGCGCATCGTCGCTGCATGTCGTGCAACAGGCGTTCATCAACCAAGCGGCGATGCAATGCGGCATCTGCACGCCAGGCCACGTTATGGCCGCGTGCGCCCTGCTCGAAAAAACGCCGGCGCCGACGGACGAAGAAATACGGACCAGCGTCGAGAGCGTGTACTGCCGCTGTACTGGCTACGTGAGGATCGAAGAGGCGTACCGCGAAGCCGTAGCACTGGCCAGGAAAGCGCGCCCATGAGCCGGCGCGATCCGAATCTTCGCGCAGCAGCGAGCCTGCTGGTCGTCGGCAAGAGTGTGCCGCGCACCGACGCCATACCCAAAGTGACCGGCGCCGCGCAATACGTCGCCGACCTGCATCTGCCTGGCATGCTGCATGCGGCAGTGTTGCGCAGCCCGCATCCGCATGCACGAATTCATAGCATCGACACCACCGCCGCCGCGGCACTGCCCGGCGTGAAGGCGGTCGTCACCGGCGACGATACCGCCAAAAAGAAATGGGGTTGCTTCCGTCCGGATCTCTATCCGCTGGCGATCGGCAAAGTGCGCTACGTCGGCGACGAGGTCGCGGCGGTTGCGGCGCGCGATCCGGAAACCGCGCGCGCCGCGATCGACCTGATCAAAGTCGAATACGAAATATTGCCCGCCGTGCTGTCGCTGGACGCCGCGCTTGAAGCCGGCGCGCCGCTCGTGCACGACGATGCCGCCGGCAACGTTGCGCATCATTTCGCATTCGAGCGCGGCGACGTCGACGGCGGATTCAAGGCGAGCGACGTGATCGTCGAAGGCACGTGGCAAAGCGGACGCCAGTGGCACACCTCGCTGGAAACGATAGGCTGCGTCGCGCAGTGGACCGGCGATCGCGTATCGCTGTGGTGCAACACGCAGACGCCGTATCTTGCGCGCGGGCGTTACGCGATCGCGCTCGGGCTGCCCGAAAGCAAAGTACGCGTCGTGCAGACTGAAGTCGGCGGCGGTTTCGGCGGTAAATCGGGCGACGATAATGCGTCGGTGATCTGCGCCATTCTTGCCAGGAAATCCGGCAAGCCGGTCAAGCTCATCCACACGCGCGAAGAGGAATTTCTCGCGAGCCACCCGCGCATGCCGATGCGCTACTGGGTGCGCCTGGGTTTCTCGCGCGATGGCCATATCAAGGCCAAGGAAATCAAAATGCTGGCCGACAACGGCGCCTACACGGGCAAGTCGCAGGCGATCCTCGGGGCGGCGACGGTGCGCCACGATGCACTCTACAAATATCCGTGCGCGCGCGCCGACTCGACGCTTGTATACACGAACCTGGTGCCGACCGGTGCGTTTCGCGGCTTCGGCAACCCGTCCGCTGACTGGGCCGTGGAGCAATGCTGGGACCTGGCCGCCGAGAAGCTCGGCATGGACGTCGTCGACCTATTACGTCTCAACGCGGTCGAGCCCGGCGACGTATCGCCGCACAATCACAAGATCACGAGCTGCGAACTGAAGCAGTGCATCGACAAGTCCGCGCAAATGATCGGCTGGAAAGCGAAGCGCGCACAACGCACGTCGAACCGCGGGCTCGGTATCGGCTGCAGCGTGCACGTCAACGGCCGGCGCAGTTTCGGCGACTGGGACGGCAGTTCCGCGATCGTACGCATCAACGACGACGGCCGCGCGACCATCATCACCGGCGAGGGCGAAATCGGCCAGGGCACGCTGACCGTGTTGCGCCAGATTGCCGCCGAGGAACTCGGGCTGCCGTACGACGACGTCGATATCACGCGCCCCGACACCGACGTCCAGCCATACGCGCTCGGCGCGCTCGCGAGCCGCGTCACTTATGTGGCAGGCAACGCCGTCAAGCGCGCCGCCGCGGCCGCGCTGACGCAGTTGCTCGATGCCGCATCAGCCCAATTCACGTTGCCGCCGGAAGACCTGACCGTCATCAATGGCGAGGTCGGACCGCGGCGCGGACGCGAAACCGATTTCAAACCAGTCGCAGCGGTCGTGCGCGCACATATCTACCAACCGAACGGCCAGCCCATCATAGGCGTGGGCAACTTCGACAATCCTTCGGAATTTCCCGATCACAGCCGCTACGGCAACGAATCGGGCGCATACAATTTCGCGGCGCAGGCGGCCGAGGTTGAAGTCGATCCCGCGACCGGCAAAGTTACCGTACTCGAGATCGCATGCGCAGTCGATTGCGGCACCGTCATCCACCCCGCCGCCGCCGAAGGCCAGGTTACCGGTGCCGTCACACAAGGGCTGGGACTTGCAGTCACCGAATATTTCGATTGGCACAACGGTGTGCCGACCGATCCGAATCTCAAGGACTATCCGCTGCCCTCCGCGGCGATGATGCCGAAGATCCACGTGGCCTTCGCCGATTCGTACGAACCGTCGGGTCCTTACGGCGCGAAAGGTCTCGGCGAAATCGGGCTCGATGCCGTGCCCGCAGCCATCGCCAATGCCATTGCCGACGCGGTCGGCGTGCGCATCACCGAACTGCCGATCACCGCGGAAAAAATTTATCGCGCGCTGCGTCCGGAATTGTTTGCCAATGAACAAGAAACTCCGGCCCCGGCACCCAAGGGCTCGGTGTGGACGCGCCTGATGGCCGGCAAGCCGTCGGGGGCGCGGCCGCCGGCAGCCGAATTCATATTCGCCAAGAGCGTCGATGAAATCGTCGCCGCGCTCGCCGCCGGCGATGCCGCAATCGTGTCCGGCGGCATGTCGCACGCCATCCGCCGCGAACGCACGGGTTTCCCGCAAGCGAAGCGGCTGATCGCGGTGGCGCGCGTGACGGAACTGAAAGAATTGTCATTCGATGCAGGCGGCGCATTGAAAGCCAATGCCGCCGTGCCGCTGCAGGCGCTTTACGACGACCTGCGCATCCGTAGAAGCTGGCAGGCCATCGACGAAGCGCTCGAGGCGGTCGGCATCGTGCGCCTGCGCCGCATGATCACCGTCGGCGGCAGCATAGGGCCGCTGATCGGCGGCTTCGATCTGCCGGTCGCATTACTCGCATTGACCTGTCGCGCGACGGTCGCCGCCCCCCCCGGGCGGCGCGTCGCCGCCCTGCCCGACCTCTTCGAAAAACGCATCGCCAAAGACGAAATGGTCGTCGGCATCGAAGTCGATCCATTGCCGCCGCACACCGGCTCTTCGTTTTTCAAATACATGGCGCGCAACGTGCTGGAGATTCCGACCGTCAACACCGCCGCAACGGTGACAGTGGATGCCGGCGGCAGATGCACATACGCTCGCGTGGTCGTGGGTTCGGTAAGCTGGAAGCCGATCATCCTCGAACCGCGGGATTTGATCGGCAAGCAATGCGACGAAACACTTGCGCGCCGGTCCGTGCAAGACGTGCGCACTCTCGCGCAGCCGATGGCGGACGTGCGCGGTTCGATTGCCTACAAGCGCGAAATGGCGGTCGAGTTTGCAACACGCGCGCTGCTTACTGCATGGCAACGTGCGCTACGGCAATAACGATAACGGGGAATCGCGATGACCGGCACCCGCGACGGCAAATTTACGACCCGCGACGGCTGCGTCATCGCGTATACGCTGCACGCCCACGAGAATTACAGCGCGCCGCGCGTCGTGCTCATCCATTCGCTCGCGCTCGACCGCAGCATCTGGCATGCCGTCGTGTCGGAGCTCGCACTGCACGCCGCGATACTGGTCTACGACTGTCGCGGCCACGGCCACAGTTCGCCGGTCGTCATGCCCTACACCTCCCGCCTGTTTGCGGACGATCTCGCGCAACTGATGGACCACGTTGAATGGCGGACCGCGACCATCGCCGGCTGCTCGATGGGCGGCTGCGTCGCACAGGCGTTCGCCGCCAGACATCCGGAGCGCACTCAGGGCGTCTGCCTGATCGACACGACCGCATGGTACGGCGCCGACGCCGCGGCCAAATGGCGCGAACGCGCTGCGACCGCGATAACGAAAGGAATGGGCGCGCTGATCGACTTCCAGGTCACGCGCTGGTTTACCGATGCATTTCGCGCGGCAAATCCGAAGACGGTCAACGCGCTGACCAAGGTATTCCTCGCGAACGACGTGCGCTGCTACGAACGCACGTGCGAAATGCTGGGCGCCGAAGACCTGCGCCCGCTGCTGCCGTTGATCAAGGCGCCGACCGCTGTGGTCGTCGGCGCGGAAGACTACGCGACACCGGTCAGCATGGCCGAGGCACTGCACAAGGCCATTGCCCGGTCGACGCTGACCGTCATCGTGCAGGGCCGTCATATCACGCCGGTGGAATGTCCTGAGGACATTGCGCACGAGTTGAAGAAACTGATGAAAATCTAGGCCGTGCGACACCCTGCAAATTTCATCATGCGTTGCGCCTTGCTCATGGTTGTCTGTGCGGGCAACGCCTCGGCCCAGACTTATCCGACAGGACCGGTGCGCGTTGTCGTGCCCTTCCCCGCCGGCGGCGGCGTCGACAGCGCAGGGCGCCTGCTTACGACCAAACTCACGGAAAGCTTCGGCAAGTCGTTCGTCGTCGAGAATCGCGGAGGCGCCAACGGCAACATCGGCACCGAAGTTGTGGCGAAGTCGGCGAAGGACGGCTACACGCTGCTGTTCACCGGTGCGGGTTTCGTCACCAATCCGAGCCTGTATGCCAAAGTCCCTTACGACGCGGTCAAAGATTTTGACCCGATCAGCCTGATGGCGCTCGGCCCCAACGTGCTCGTCGTGCATCCTTCGCTGCCGGTGAAAACCGTGAAGGACCTGATCGCGCTGGCGAAAGCGCAACCGGGAGCGGTGGGTTTCGCCGGATCCGGCAGCGGCAGCACGCCGCATCTCGCCGGCGAACTCTTCAACACACTGGCGGGAGTGCGCATGGTGCACATTCCCTATCGCGGTTCGGGTCCCGCGATGATCGGTCTCTTGA
>CAZEAX010000071.1:0-14345 GCA_964510405.1 uncultured Streptomyces sp.
ACGCGGGCCGCCTGGCGCCCGCCCTCCCGGGCGGGTTGGTGGTTTGTCGGTGCGCAAGGCGGCCGGTGGAAACGCGCGGGCGCGAAACTTCGCGCAAAAAGGACGACACGCGGCTGCACATCGACGCTTTCGCGTCGCGGCCGAACCAGGGCCTGCGCATCCTGCGCGTCTTCACCAACGTGCATCCGCACGGCGAGCCCCGCGTCTGGGAAATCGGCGAGCCGTTCGACGCGATGGCGCGGCGTTTCGCGGGCCGCGTGCCGCCGCAATGGCCGGGCAGCGCGTGGTTGCTGGAAAGACTGCACATCACGAAAGGGCGCCGCAGCGCCTATGATCACGTCATGCTCAATTTGCACGACGCGGCGAAGCTCGACGACGGTTATCAACAGGCGACACAACGCACCCGTTTCGAATTTCCGGCGCGCTCCACGTGGATCGTGTTCACCGACCGCGTGATGCACGCGGCGCTGGCGGGCCAGTTCCTGCTCGAGCAGACGTTTTACCTGCCGGTCGCGGCCATGCATGACGAACATTTCGCGCCTTTGCGCATACTTGAAGACATCTACAAGCGCAAGCTCGCGTAAACTGCGGGCTGCCCGACAACGATAATGATGAACGCCCGACCTCGCCATGCCGTTTAACGCCGCCCCTGCCGGCGCGCAGCAACCGATTCCCTTGAGCTGGGTCTGGCTGCTCGCCGCGGCATGGATATTGCCGGGTTTGATCGGCCACGATCCATGGAAGCCCGACGAAGCCTACACGTTCGGCCTCGTCTACAGCGCGCTGCACGGCGGCGACTGGGTCGTGCCCATGCTCGCGCACGAAACGTTCATGGAGAAACCGCCGCTCTTTTATTGGAGCGCCGCGGCCATTGCTGCGCTGTTCTCGCCGCCGTTCGCCCTGCACGACGCGGCGCGGCTCACAACGGGGCTGTACATGGCGCTCACGTTCGCGTTCGTCGCCGGCGCCGCGCGCGAACTCTACGGCGCGCAGCGCGGCAGGATAGCGGCCTTGATGCTGATGGGCTGCCTCGGCATCCTGATCCGCAGCCACCAGCTCATCACCGACATCTCATTGCTGACGGGATTTGCCGCGGGACTGTACGGCTTCGCGCTGGCGCTGCGGCGGCCCGCGCCCGGCGGTTTCTGGCTCGGCACCGGCGTCGGCATCGGCTTCATGTCGAAGGGCCTGCTCGCGCCGGGCGTCTTCGGCATCATCGCGATTTTGCTGCCGGTCTTCGCCGCCTGGCGCACGCGCAGCTACGCGATCTGTCTCGGCGTGGCCGCGCTCGCGTGCGCGCCGTGGTTGTCGATCTGGCCGCTTGCGCTCTATCACCAGTCGCCGGGGCTCTTCAACGAGTGGCTGATGGTCAACAACTTCGGGCGCTTTCTCGGCACCAACGAGATCGGCCCGCCCGCCGACACGGCGCATTACCTGCGCATCCTGCCGTGGTATGCGCTGCCGGCGCTGCCGCTCGCGGCATGGGCTCTGTGGCGGGCGCGGCTCACCGGCCTTGCAACTCCCGCTTACGCGCTGCCGCTGACTGCGTTCGCCGTCATATTCACAGTTTTGAGCGCGTCCGCCGACGCACGCGAACTGTACGCGCTGCCGCTGATATTGCCGATCGCACTGCTCGCCACGCCGGCGACTGATACGCTGCGGCGCGGCGCCGCCAATCTGATGTACTGGTTCAGCCTGATGAGCGGCGGCGTCTTCATAGTCGCCGCATGGTTCTACTGGGGCGCGCTCGAACTGAGCCTGCCGCCGAAGCTGCACGATCATTTGCTTGATCTGCAGCCGGGCTACACGACCGGCTTCAAATGGCTGCCGTGCGCGCTCGGCGCGCTGTACACCGCCGGCTGGGTCGCGCTCATCGCACGCCTCAAAAAAACCCGCGAGCGCCCCGTCATCGCATGGGCCGCCACGATGACGATGATCTGGGGCCTGATCGCGATCCTGTTCGTCGGCTGGATAGATACGGGCAAGAGCTACCGGGGAATGATCGCGGAAATGCAAAAAGCATTGCCGCCAAAATATACGTGCGTCGCGAGCCTGAATCTCGGCGAACCGCAGCGCGCGATGCTGCACTATTTCGCCAACATCATTACGTGGCGAGTCGATGCGCCCGGACGCAAACGTGACGACTGCGACCTCACGCTCGTGCAGGGCGACTCGAGCGAAGAACACGTCCCGCTCGGACCCTGGCAAAAAATCTGGGAAGGCGCGCGACCGGGCGACAAGGTCGAGCGCTACCGGCTTTACGCGCTGACCAAAAAGCCGGCGACCCGCTAGGCGCCGCTTACCCGCTTTAAAAAATCCGCGGTCGCGCGCGCGCAAGCGTCGGGGTCCGATGCCGCAGGGTGATATGCGTCACCCGGCAACACGACGAGCTCGGAACTGGCAAGCAGCGATTGCCACTTGCGCGTCGAACTCGCGGGACGGCGCTTGCTGTCGGTGGTGATCACCAGCACCGGGCAGCGGATGTTCTGCAGGTCTGCCGTGACGTCGATGCCGGATGCGCGCGGCAACAAGCCCAATATCGTCGAGCGCGGCGTGCGGCACGTGAGTTTTATCCACCACTCGACGGCGTCCGGCGGGAGCCGGCTGCCAAGCCGCGCGCCCATTGAAGTGCGCGCCCAGCTTTCGATTCCGTGCGCAACGAAATCCTGCACCGAGGCACGCGTGTCCTGCGGGCCGCGCGCCATCGACCCGACCACCGTCACGCTCTTCACGAGTTGCGGACGCGTCGCGGCAAAGCGCATGACCACAGGACCTGCGATCTTGGCGCCGATCAGATGCACGGGGCCGTTGCCGAGTGCATTTACGACATGCTCGAGATCGCCGGTCAACACGTCGAGACTCCAGTCGAAATCGTCACTCATCGCCGACGATTCGCCGAACCCGCGCTGATCGATGCGCACGACGCGAAAATCGCGCGCGAGATACGGCACCCACGCGCGCCAGCCCGCGCCGGACTCGCCGAACCCGTGCACGCACACGACCGTCTGCGCCTCGCGCCACGGGTCCGTATAGTCGTCGAGCCGGTAGCGCATCTTGAAGCCGGGAGCAATCTCGAGAAAATCTTTCATGAATATCCTTTACCGTCAGTCCGGTCGCGCGCCCGACAACTTGACGACCCGCGACCACTTCGCGATTTCGCCCGCGATGTAAACAGAAAATTGCGCGGGGGTGTTGCCGACGAGTTCGGCGCCCTCGGCAGCGAAGCGTTCAGTTACGTCCCGCAATTTCATAACCCGGACGATGTCGGCATTGAGCTTCGCGACGATCGCCGGCGGTGTCCGCGCCGGTACAAACACGCCATACCACCCGGTGACCTCGAAACCGCGCACGCCGGATTCGGCCACCGTCGGAAGCTCCGGCATCAGTGGCGAACGCCGTGCCCCGGTAATGCCGATCGCGCGCAGTTTCTGCGCCTTGACATGCGGCTGCGCGGAGACGAGCCCGACGAACATCATTTCGATCCGGCCGGCGAACATGTCGACCAGTATCGAGCCGATGTTCTTGTACGGCACATGCGTGAGTTCGACACCGGCCATCGAAGCGAACAACGCGGCGGTCAAATGGCCCGCGCTGCCGCTGCCCGTCGACGCGTAGTTCAACTGCCCCGGCCGCGCTTTCGCGAGCGCGATGAATTCCGGCACCGACCGCGCCGGCAGCGCCGGGGTGACCAGCATCACGTACGGTGCCGCCGCGATCAGCGTCACCGGCGCGAAGTCGCGGACGGGATCGTACGACAATTTTGGAAACAGCCCCGGATTGATCGCGATGTTGGCGGTGATGCCGAGCATCAGCGTGTGGCCGTCCGGCGGCGCCTTCGCGACGATTTCCGAGCCGATGATGCCCGCGGAACCCCCGCGATTGTCGATCACGACCTGCTGGCCCCACGCGTCGCCCAGTTTCTGGCCGATCGCGCGCGCGAAAATGTCGGCCGAACCGCCGGGGGTGAACGGCACGACGAAACGGACCGGCTTGTCCGGATACGCGGGCGCCTGCGCGACCGCGGGCGCCGGGACGAGCATCACACCGAAGAGCGTGCCAATGATTTTCAAGTATGCCGCCGTGCTTGCGATGGGGGAAACTGGATCGGGATTTTGCGATTGAAATTATCGCACGCTTCCGCTGTCCTATAATCACTCATGGCCGACACGATTCAACGCTTTTTGTTCGAGCGCGCGCCGGTGCGCGGCGAGATCGTGCGTCTCGACGCAACGTGGCGCGCCGTGCTCGAGCGTCACGCCTATCCTCCCGCGGTGCGCGCGTTGTTGGGTGAAATGATGGCCGCCGCCGCACTGCTCACCGCGACGCTCAAATTCGGCGGCACGTTGATCATGCAAATACAAGGCGGCGGGCCGGTGAAGCTGCTGGTCGTCGAGTGCACCAGCGGTCATCACATGCGCGCGACTGCGAAGTGGTCCAAGGTGCCCGCGAGCGGCGATCTCTCGGCGCTGGTCGGCGACGGCAAATTCGCCATCACGCTCGATCCCGGCCAGGGCCGGCCGGGGTACCAGGGCGTGGTCACGCTGGAAGGCGCGACCGTGGCCGCGGCGCTCGAGCAGTACATGCTGCGTTCCGAGCAGATCGAAACACGGCTGTGGCTCGTCGCGCAGGACGAGCGCGCGGCCGGCCTGCTGCTGCAAAAATTGCCCGACGGCAGCGGCATCGATGCCGACGCGTGGCGGCGCGCGACTGTGCTGGCCGCATCGCTCACGCCGCCGGAACTTGCCGCACACGACGGGCCGACATTGCTGCGGCGGCTGTACTCCGCGGAAGACATTCGCGTGTTCAAGGCGCGGCCCGTCGAATTCCGCTGCACCTGCTCGCGCGAACGCGTGACAGCCATGCTGCACATGCTGGGGCGCACCGAAGTCGAAAGCATAGTGGCCGAGCGCGGGGAAGTGGAGGTGAATTGCGAATTCTGTAACCAGCGCTACAGCTTCGACGGCGGCGAAGCCGCGGCCCTCTTTGCGACGACTCCGGCACCCGCCTCGTCAGCGACCCGCCACTGACGGACTTTTGCCTTGATCGCGCTCGCCTGCCCACAATGACGAGCGGGCGTCCCGATTTCTCGACACCCACGGGAGGCGAGCGTAAAATAGCAATTCCCACTTCCTCTATTTGCCCGTCCGGGTAAATTCATTCGCAGTGCAATCAACGGTCTGAAGGAGAGCACCATGAGCAACGAACGCGAAGTTGTCGTATTGAGCGGCGCCCGCACGGCGATCGGCGATTATGGCGGCGCATTGAAAGACCTCGCCCCCACCGAGCTCGCGGGGCAGATCATCCGCGAAGCAGTGAAGCGTGCGAAGGTCGATCCCAAGACGGTCGGCACGATGGTGCTCGGCAACGTGATCCACACCGAAGCGAAAGACATGTACGTATCGCGCGTCGCGTGCATCAAAGCGGGGCTGCCGCAGGAAACGACGGCGCTCACGGTCAACCGCCTCTGCGGCAGCGGCCTGCAGGCGATCGTCAGCGCGGCGCAAATGATCAAGCTGGGTGACGCCGACATCGCAGTCGGCGCCGGCGTCGAATCGATGAGCCGCGGCGGTTACCTGATGCCGACCCTGCGCTGGGGCCAGCGCATGAACGACGGCGGCGTGATCGACATGATGGTTGGGGCGCTGACCGATCCGTTCGAGACCGTGCACATGGGCATCACCGCCGAGAATATCGCCGCGCAATGGAAAATCAGCCGCGAGCAGCAGGACGAGTTCGCGGTGGAAAGCCACCGCCGCGCGGTCAACGCGATCGAAAAAGGCTATTTCAAGGACCAGATCATGCCGGTCGAACTGAAAACGCGCAAAGGCACGACGCTCTTTGACAAGGACGAACATCCGCGTGCCGACGCGAGCCTCGAAAGTATGGCGAAACTGCGGGCGGCATTCAAGAAAGACGGTACGGTGACGGCCGGCAATGCGTCCGGCATCAACGACGGGGCGGCGGCGATCGTGATGATGGAAAAATCCGCGGCCGAGAAACAGGGCTTGAAACCAATGGCGCGCCTCGTATCGTACGGCCTCGCCGGCGTCGACCCGAAAATCATGGGCATCGGCCCGGTGCCGGCGTGCAAGATTGCGCTCGACAAGGCCGGCCTGAAAGTCAGCGACATGGACGTGATCGAGGCGAACGAGGCATTTGCAGTACAGGCGATGGCGGTGGCCTGCGATCTCAAGCTCGATCCGAAGAAAACCAATCCGAACGGCGGCGGGGTCGGCCTCGGTCATCCGATCGGCGCCACGGGTGCGCTGCTGACGGTCAAGGCGCTTTACGAACTCGAGCGCATCGGCGGCAAATACGCGCTGGTCACGATGTGCATCGGCGGCGGCCAGGGCATCGCCGCGGTATACGAGCGCATGCACTGACCCTGGCGGCAATGCCGGCGGAAGCATGCTCTCTTGCATGCCCCGCAGCCGACGATAAAAGGCACGCGCCAACAACGCGTGCTTTTTTATTTCACGCGCAATGGTAAAAATCGCGCCGCGCGCGGAAAACTCGAGTGCGATGTGACGAAGTTACGCACGCATGCCGAAAGCCAGTAAAATCATCCGGCGACGCGACAACGGCAACGCGCCGCAAGCGATATGTCAACCCTCACCTCATCCCGCGCGTGGCTGGCGCTGAAATCGCATCGCGAGAAATTCGCGGGCACTCGCCTGCCGGAATTGTTCGCGAACGACCCGCAGCGCTTCGAGAATTTCTCGCTCCGGATGGACGGTCTGCTGCTCGATTACTCGAAGAACCTCGTCAGCGCCGAAACCATGCAACTGCTGGTGGCGCTCGCGCGCGGGCGCGGCCTGGGGGACGAGATTCAGCGCCTCTTCAACGGCGACAAAATCAACACGAGCGAACACCGCCCGGCCCTGCATACGGCGTTGCGCGACAGCGTGCCGGTGTTCGTCGACGGCGCCGACGTCATGCCGCAAATCCGGGACACGCTCGCGCGTATGCGCGAATTTTCGGACGGCGTGCGCGACGGCTCCATCGGGGGCCGTGACGGACGAAAAATCACCGACGTCATCAACATCGGCATCGGCGGTTCGCATCTGGGACCGGCGCTTGCCACGCAGGCGCTGGCGCCTTACTGCGATGGCGGTCCGCGCGTGCATTACATTTCGAATGTCGATGCGGCGGCGGTTTGCCGGACCCTGTCCGGGCTCGATCCCGCCGCCACGCTGGCGATCGTCGAATCGAAAACGTTTACCACTACCGAGACGCTCACTAACGCAAAAATCGTGCGCGACTGGCTGGCACTGCCGGCGGGCCCCGCCGGCAGTCAGCTCGTGGCCGTCACCGCCAACAAGCGGCTGGCCGCCGATTTCGGCGTTGCGCCGGAGCGCGTGTTTCCCTGCTGGGACTGGGTCGGCGGCCGCTACTCGCTGTGGTCGGCAATGGGCCTGCCCATCGCGCTCGGCGTGGGCATGGACAATTTCGAGAAGCTCCTGCGCGGCGCGCGCGAAATGGACGAGCATTTCCGCAACTTGCCGTTCGAGCGCAGCATGCCCGTCGTGCTTGCGCTGCTCGGCGTCTGGTACAACAATTTTTTCGGCGCCGCGTCGCACGCCATCCTGCCGTACGACGAATCGCTCGCGCTACTGCCCGCTCATTTGCAACAGCTCGACATGGAATCGAGCGGCAAGCGCGTCACGCGCGACGGCGGGGCGGTCGATTGCGACACCGGCATGATCATATGGGGGGCGACCGGCACCAATGCGCAGCATTCGTTTTTCCAGCTGCTGCACCAGGGGACGCGGCTCGTGCCCGCCGATTTCATCGCGGCATGCGAACCGCATCACAAGAACGCCGCTGCGCACGCGATACTGCTCGCCAATTTTTTCGCGCAAACCGCCGCGCTGATGAACGGCGCGCCGGACGACGGCTTTCCCGGCAACCGCCCGAGCAATTCCATCCTCGTGCAAAAACTCACTCCGCGGACGCTCGGCATTCTGCTGGCGCTGTACGAGCACAAGGTGTTCGTGCAAAATACGCTCTGGGGCGTCAATGCATTCGACCAGCCCGGCGTCGAACTGGGCAAGCGACTGGCGACGCGCATACTGCCGGATCTCGACGCCACCGCACAGGCCGCAAGTTACGATGCGTCGACCGCCGGACTCATGGCATTCTACAAAGCGAACCAGAAACTAGGTGATTAAGTGATCCAGTGATTAGGTTGCTCAACCGCTCAATCACCGATTCACTGAATTACTCAAAATTGAGGAGAACCGGCATGAACGAAGAAGCCTTCAACATGAGCATCCGCAAGTTTCTGAAAACCGTCGGCGTGCGCTCGCAGTCCGAAATCGAGCGTGCCGTCGCCAAGGCAGTCGCCGACGGCAAGCTGAAAGGGAACGAGACATTTCCCGCGCGCATGCAGCTCACGATAGGCGCAGTCGGGCTCGACATCACGCTCGACGGCGAAATCAAGCTGGAATAAGCAGCGCGCCGGCAGTCTTATTGCCGCAGAATAAGCCGGTCGCAACGCTGCGTGAATTCGACGCGCCGCAGGTTCAGGACGCCTGCGGTATTCGGGTTGGTCTAGCGGGCCTGCCGGGTGCCGAAATACCAGTGGAGCCCGCCCAGAATCGGCACCCAAACGATAGTGCGCATGATTTTGCGCTATGCAGGGTTGGGATTCTGTTCGTATCTAACCGCCGATGACGTGCGTCTCTGACGGTGAGGCACTAGAGCTTCAGAAAGTGCTCGCGGTAGTACTTGAGTTCGTCGATCGACTCGTAGATGTCGGCCAGCGCTTCGTGGCGACCGTGCTTGGTCATGCCCGCCGCCAGTTCCGGCTTCCAGCGCCGCATCAGTTCCTTCAGCGTGCTGACGTCGAGATTGCGGTAATGAAAATACGCCTCGAACCCGGGCAGATATTTCACCATGAAGCGCCGGTCCTGGTGCACCGAATTGCCGCACAGCGGCGACACGCCCGCGGGCACGTACTGTTTCAGGAACTCGACAAGTTTCGCGTCCGCCGCCGCTTCGCTCAACGTCGAAGCTTTGACGCGCTCGATCAGCCCCGACTTTGCGTGCGTGCTCTTGTTCCACGCGTCCATCGCGTCGAGCACCGCGTCGGGCTGATGCACGACGATCACCGGCCCTTCGGCGACCGTATTGAGCTGCGTGTCCGTGACGACGATCGCCACTTCGAGCACTTTTTCGATCCCGGGGTCGAGCCCGCTCATCTCCATGTCGACCCAGATCAGGTTGTTCGCGTCGGCTGCCATTGGTTTCACTGAACGAAAGGAAGCGATATTTTGTCATAGTTCCCCTTCATAGGATAATCTTCGCTCCATGCAGACTTTCACCCTCGTGTTTCTAACCGCGCTGGCGCTGGCCACCGGCGCCAAAATGTGGCTCGCGATGCGCCATCTCGACCACATACGACGCCATCGCGATGCGGTGCCGGCCGAGTTTGCGGTCGATATCAGCCTGGAAACGCACCGTCACGCGGCGGACTACAGCTGCGCGAAAACCCGGCTCGGCGTGCTCACCACCGTTTTCGAATGCGCGCTCATCCTCGTGCTGACGTTCGGCGGAGCATTGCAGTGGATGTTCGACCTCACCGCCGGCTGGTTCGGGCCCGGTGTCGCCCGCGGCGTCGCCTTGCTGGTCCTGCTCGGCGCCGCGACCAGCGTGCTCGATCTGCCGTTCGCGTGGTACCGCACCTTCGGGATCGAACAGCGCTTCGGCTTCAACAAGATGACGCCGCGCATGTTCATCGTCGATGCGCTGAAAAACGCGGCGCTCGCGGCCGCGCTCGGCATTCCGCTGCTCGCCTGCATGCTGTGGCTGATGGAACGCGCGGGCGACCTCTGGTGGCTTTACGCCTGGCTGATCTGGGTCGCGTTCAACCTCGTCATCCTGACGGTCTATCCGATCTGGATCGCGCCGCTCTTCAACAAGTTCGTGCCGCTCGACGACGCACAGCTGAAGCTGCGCATCGAACAATTGCTGGAACGTTGCGGCTTCAAGGCCCAGGGCCTGATGGTGATGGACGGCTCGCGCCGCTCGAGCCACGGCAATGCCTACTTCACGGGATTCGGCAAATCCAAGCGCATCGTGTTTTTCGACACGCTGCTCGCGCGGCTCGTGCCGAGCGAGATCGAGGCGGTGCTCGCGCACGAACTCGGGCATTTCAAGCTGCGGCACGTGGTGAAGCGCATCGCGTGGATATTCGCCGCGAGCCTCGCGTTCCTGTGGCTGCTCGCGCAGCTCATGAACCAGCCGTGGTTTTACAGCGGGCTCAATGTGCAGACGCCGTCGACTGCGGTGGCGCTGGTGTTGTTTTTCGTCGTCGTCCCCCAGTTCATCTTCCTGCTGCATCCGCTGACGAGTTTTTATTCGCGCAAGCACGAATTCGAAGCCGACCGCTACGCGGCACAGCACGCTTCCGTCGCCGACCTGATCTCGGCGCTCGTCAAACTCTACAAGGACAATGCCGCAACCCTGACCCCGGATCCGCTGCATTCCATGTTTTACGATTCGCATCCGCCGGCGACGCTGCGCATCGCGCGCCTGCAAGCGATCCGGTGAGCCGGCGCACAAGGAGCACATCCATGAACCCAATTCGGGCATCGCTGCTCGGCCTCGTGCTATCAGGCGCGGCGCTCGCCGCCCCGTTCCCTAAGGCCGACCCCGCCGCCGGCGCCAGGCTGTTCGACGAAGCCAGGTGCAGCGCCTGTCACGCGCAACGACTCGGCGGCGATGGCAGCGGCATGTTCACGCGGCCGGACCGCAAAGTGAAAAGTGCCGACGCATTGCTCAAACAGGTGCGCGCCTGCGTCACGCAACTCAACGTGCAATGGTTTCCCGACGAGGAAGAACACGTCGCCGCTTATCTGAACCAGAAGTATTACAAGTTCCAATGACCGCCGCCGATCTCGCGCAAAAAAAATGCAAGCCGTGCGAAGGCGGCGTGTCGCTGTTGAAGCCGCAGGAAATCACCGCTCTGCTCGGCCATCTCGACGGCTGGCAATTGCGCGGCGGCGTCATCACCAAGACGTATGAATTCAAGAACTACTACCAGACCATGGCGTTCGTGAACGCCGCCGCGTGGGTCTCCCACCGCGAAGACCATCATCCCGACATGACGGTCGGCTACAACCAGTGCAAGGTCGATTATTCGACCCACGCCATAAACGGGCTTTCAGAGAACGATTTTATCTGTGCGGCGAAGCTCGACGCGCTGTTCACGCTTTGAGCCGCGCCGGTAAAAAGGCACCCTCCGCCACCCACGCAGGAACCGTCGTCGCGAGCTTCGGCCGCCAATTCACCGTCGAACTCGCCGCTGGCGCACTGATCGCCTGCGTCACGCGCGGTAAACGCACCGATCTCGCCTGCGGAGACCGCGTCGCCGTCGCGATGACCGCGACCGGCCAGGGCGTCATCGAATCGATCGCGCCGCGCGCGTCGCTCTTTTACCGCTCCGACGTGCAGCGCGAAAAGCTGATCGCCGCCAACGTCACGCAAATCGTGATCGTGATCGCGGTGGCGCCGCCGTTCCATGCCGAACTGCTCGACCGCTGCCTCGCCGCCGCGGAGGAAGCGCGCATCCCGGCGTTGCTGGCGTTGAACAAAATGGATTTGCCCGGCGCGCAGGACGCGCTGCACGGTTTGGACCTTTACCAGGCGCTGGGTTATGAAGTGCTCCCGCTCGCGGCGAAAATCGACATCGCCCCGCTGCGCGAGCGGCTCGCGGGCCAATTGAGCGTGCTGGTCGGCCAGTCGGGCCTGGGCAACTCCACGATCATCAACCGGCTGCTGCCCGACGCCGCCGCGCGCGTGGGCGAACTGTCCGCGGCGCTCGGCAGCGGACGCCACACCACGACCCATGCGCGACTGTATCATCTCGACACCGCGAGCCACATCATCGATTCGCCGGGTTTGCAGGAGTTCGGGCTCGTGCACGTCGCACCGGAAGATCTCGCTCACGATTTCGTCGAGTTCCGTGCGCATCTGGGCAACTGCAAGTTCAACGACTGCAAGCACCTCACCGAGCCGGGCTGCGCAATCAGCGCTGCGGTCGAACGCGGTGAAATCGCCGCGCCGCGGGTGGAATCGTATCGGACGCTGGTATTGCAGTTGATGAAGAAAAGGCGAACCTGGGACTGACGCCTAAAAAATAAGGCAAGCCCGCGGCCGGGATCGCTCGCTTAACAGCTAAAACCAACTTGCGGATGAGGCTCGCTCGACTAAAATCTAAAACCAGCTCGCGATGGTCGCGAGCAGGATCAGGAACAGCCACAAGACGAGCGCGCGCCAGATGAGGCCGACCGCCGCCTGCATGTAATCGACGTCGGCATCGTCGCCTTCGCCCAGTTGCGGGCGGTACACGATGCCGCCTTCTTCATGCAGCACGCCGCCCAGCTTGACGCCCAGCGCTCCCGCGGCGGCAGCGAGCAATACGCCCTGCGGGCGCGAGCGCCAGGTCGCAGCCTGTTCGCGCCAGCATTCGATCGCTCCCGTGAAGTCCCCGGTCATTGCGAAGCCGAACGCGGTCAACCGCACCGGCAACCAGTCGATGATCTCGAACGCGCGCCTGGCGAAAAGGCCGAACGCGCCCGTTTCGGCGTTTTTCACGCCACCCCAGCGATCGCCCAGCAACGCGGCAAGCCGGTAGCAAATTGCACCCACCGGACCCAGCACGATAAACCACGCCATCACGCCAAACACGTGACGGTGCGAACGGATGAGGCCGAGTTCGATCGCCACGCGGGCAATTTCGCCAGCGGGCAGCTCGCGCGCCGATTCGCCGCGCCAGACGGTCAAAATTTCGCGCGCGCGCGGCACATCGCCGGCGCGCAGCGCCAGCATCACGTCGTTATAAAAGTGGCTGAACTGGCGGAATCCCAGCGCCAGGTACAGCACCACGATGTTCCAGGCGAGCGCGATGAGGCCGTTCACGTGACGCGATACGCTGTAGACGATCAGGGTAATCAGCGCCACCGGCACGACCGCGAGCAGCCATGAAATGACGCCGTCGCGATACTGACCGGCGTTGAAGTTCTGGCCGATGCGATTGACGTAACGCGCGAATGCAACGTAAAGCCGGTTGCCCGTGCGCAACGGCCGCCATTGCTCGAACAGCAATGCCCCTATCAGCGACAGGAACGTCATGACGGCCGCGCTGCGGCGCGCATCATGTACGCTTGGGCGCCGCAGCCAACGCGTAGTCGATCGCGACGATCCCGACTTCGGAAGCGCCCGCCGGCCGCCGCCATTTCACGGTGTCGCCGACGCGCGCGCCCAGCAGCGCCTTGGCCAGCGGCGACGCCCAGCTGATGCTGCCGGCGGCCACGTCCGCCTCGTCGTCGCCGACGATATGAAACGAGTGATCCTTGCCATGCTCGTCGCGTATGGTCACCCGGGCGCCGAAATGCACCTCGTCGCGCGGCTGGCCGTCCAGATCGACCAGCGTCGCGCGCTCGATCTGCGCCGCAAAGTAGCGGATGTCCCGTTTGATTTCGAGCAGCCGCTGCCTGGCCATCGGCTCGGCCGCCGCCGCCAGCTGCTCACGCTCGCTCTGCAAGTCCTTCAATCGCGCGCGCAGCGCTTCCATGCCGTGCGCAGTCACGTAGTTCGGCGCAGCGCTGAGCGGCCGTTCGGGCAGTTCGCCGGAAGCTTGTTCTTCGTCGGACTCTTTGACAAATGCGCGGCTCATGGATTTTTCCAGTCCCGGTAATTCCTGAGAATCGGCACAACTATATGTCAGCGCGCGGTTTCACTCAATCGCCGTCATTTCAGGTTTGGTGGTCGAGTGGCGGCGGTGCGCACCGCTCGGCCGCCGTCTGACCGCGCCAGTGCGGTGACGTTCGCGATTACGGGACGGTCTGGAACCGCGGCGGCGCTATAGCCAGCACGCCTCGTAACCGAGGAACTTCATCAACTCGTCGCGTCTTTGCATGCTGTCGTTGTAGCCGAGCTTGATCAGCGCGCGGCAATATTCCTTCTCGAACAGCAGGTAGCTCACGAGGTTCGAGCCGCTTTTTTTCAGCGCGCCGACGGTATAGAGCAATATGCGGATCGTGCGCGGCAGCTTGTCCGTGTAACTCAACGCGATCTTCTCGAGCGCCTCGCTCGGCGCGATGACGCGGAAGTCGACTTCGTGCAGCGGCATGTTGTTTTTTTCGCGCAGCTCGGGCGGCATGATCGACAGCGTGCGATTGATGCGTTGCAACCGCTCGAGGTCGACTTCGAGACTGTCCAGAAAAATGCTGTTAAGGCAATGGCCGGCAATCTGCGCGAGCGACGGATAAGATTCGGTCTTGATGCGCTCCTGCTGCGACTGCAACTGGCGGCCGACGCCGATCACGAAAAGCCGATTG
>CAZEAX010000072.1:0-13997 GCA_964510405.1 uncultured Streptomyces sp.
GACGTGAACGCGCCGGGCGAGTTCGGTCTCGAGATGCATGTCAACTACGTGCTCGAGGGTTTGCGGGTGCCGGGCTACGCGGGCCAGTTGCCGACGAATCACGTGCTGCAGGTGACGCCGGAATTTTCGTACGGATTCGCCAAGAACTGGGACGCGGGCCTGTACCTGCTGTCGGCGCGCGCATCCGACGGCAATCTCTACGCCAACGGCGGCAAGCTGCGCGTCAAATATGTCGCGCCCGCGAATGGCGCGCTGTTCTGGGGCATCAACATGGAGGTCGGGCGCACGTCGAAGCGGGTCACGGAAAGCAACACGAACATCGAATTGCGGCCGATCATCGGCTGGCGCAACGACAAATGGCTCGTCGCCTTCAATCCGATCATCGGCGCCGCGGTGTCGGGCGGCGTCAGCCGCGAGCCGTCATTCTCGCCGGCCATCAAGGTCGCGCGCACGGTAAGCGAAGGCGTGCAGGTCGGTTTCGAGCATTACGCCGACCTTGGCGGGATCCATCACATTCCCGCGTTCAACCAGCAGGACCACACGTTTTACGGCGTCGTCGACGTCGAAAAGAAGGGTTTCGATATCAATTTCGGAATCGGCCGCGCGACAACGGGAGGCACAGCCGACAAATGGGTCGCCAAAATGATCATCGGCATCCCGTTCAAGTGAGATCGCCGCGCTGAACTACCCGGTGCGTGCAATTGCGCGCTGGGGCAACCGCCGTTAACGGTCGATGCCTGCGTCGTTCTTGTCGTGCAGCGTCATCAGATCCATGCCTTCAATCCACACGTTCGGGCACAGGAATCCCGCACTGATGATGAAGACGAACAGGCGGCCGAAGCGGGGCAGGTCCCACTTCGCGCCCTGGTGTGCTGCGGCCAATTTGGATGCGTCCATCGTTATCTCCTCGGATATTGACCACGATGTGCCTCGTGGATTAGCGCGACGGGAGTCTGCGCGGGCAGGCTTACATCAAGCTTGCGTTATTGCATCTCCGGTCGAACTGGCAATATACACGCTAAAACGCCGGCTTGCCCGGCAGGGTCAGCCGGCGACTTTGAGATGCTTGATTTCGGCGGTACCGCCCTGGGCTTCGTCGAGCATACGGAAAATATCCGTCGCTTCCTTCGCGATTGCATCTGCGATGTCGTTGAGCATCTTCGCGCCCTTGGCGACGGTGGCGTGCTCGGGCGCGCCGTACCAGCCCGTTTCGGCGATCGTGCGAATGTCGGTAAGCACGGGCTGGTAGCTGCGCGTGCGGCGCAATTTGTCCCATTTGCGGCCGCGCAAATGATCCGATGAATAATCGATGCGGTCGAGATGCACCAGATCGGGCCGGTAGGCGAGCACGGCGAGCGCCTCGATCTCGCCGCCGTGGGTGAGACCGCCGCAGTCATGGCCGTAGAGTTCGGCGGCGACATAGCAGGCCTGCACGGTCAGCACCGTCATGCCGTGCTCGCGGTGCAGCGCTTCCGAAGCGATCGCGAGCGACGGGATATTGCCTTCATGCCAGTTGATGATCAGCAGGTACTTGGCGCCATGCTGCGCGGTCGACCGGCAGGTTTCGGTCACGACGCGCATATAGGTGTCGGTCGAGAGCGTAATCGTGCCTTCGAACGGCATATGCATGGGCGTGACGCCGAACGGCGTCGCCGGCAACAGCAACCCGTCCATGCGCTCGGCCACCGCGTTGCCGATCACCTGGCTCGCGTAAATGTCGGTGCCGGTCGGCAGGTGCGGGCCGTGCTGCTCGACGCTGCCGGCGGGCAGGATCACCAGCGGATTTTTTTTCAGTTGCTGCGCGATCTCGGGCTGCGTGAGATCGATGAAGTGGCGGGTGGGTAGCATGTTAGCGCTCCTTAGAACCAAATGCCCAAAGCTTAGCCACAGAGGACACAGAGGACACGGAGAAATGCAGGGGAACAGAAGTTTTTGTTTTCATTTTGGTTTGTTTTTCCTCTGTGAACTCTGTGCTCTCTGTGGCAAAGATTTTAGATTTTAGCTTTTGTCTCAGCGATGATGTCGGCGATTTTTACGGCCTGGCCGTTGCGCTCGAGGGAGCGCAGCGCCGCGTAGACCACCGCGACCGCGACGTTGCCGTTGTGGGCCGACAGTTCGCGCACTTTCCCGGTCGTGCAGCTTTCCGCGAACATTTCGAGTTCGGCGCAGAACATGTCGCTCGGCGGCAGCTTGATCTCTTCGCGCTTGCCGTAGCCGTTCTTGCCGCGCTGGATGTACAGCGTGGACGTGGTGTGCAGCTTGTCCGGGGTGTCCCACGTGCCGAAATCGATTTCGTAATGCATGAGGCCTTTGGAACCGAAGACGCGCACCGCGAAAATGCCCGGCGATGTCCAGCACGAGCCCACGTAGCCGATCTTGCCGTCGGCAAATTTCATCAGCGTCATCGACTGGTCGTCGACCTCGGCGCCGACGGGCGAGAGTTTCGACGCCATCGACGTGACTTCGCTGATTTCACCGCCCAGGTAATGCAGCACGTCGAACTGGTGGATGGCGAGCTGCGACAACGGCCCGCCTGGCGCGCGGTCTTTGTACCAGCGCCACGTCTGCGGCGTCAGTTCGAGCGCGCGTTCGTTCGAGAAGTTCGCCTCGATGAACGCCACGCGTCCCAATTCGCCGGCGTCGATTCTTTCGCGGATCATGCGGATGCCGGCCATCAGCCGCGCGCTGTGGCCGACGGTGACGCTGACGCTGTATTTTTGCTCGAGCGCGGCGATCCTGAGCCCGTCGACAAGCGTGTTCGCGATCGGCTTTTCGGTGTACACGTGCTTGCCCGCCCTGGCGACTATCTCGGCCACCGGCAGGTGCTGCTCGTTCGGCACGGTGAGGATGACGCCTTTGATTTCCGGATCGGCGAGCAGCGTCGCCATGTCCGGCGCGGCGGGCACGCCCATTTCGGCGGCAAACGCGTTGCGCTTCTCGGCCGAGCGGCTGAAGCCGGCGACGATTTTGATTTTGTCGGACTTTTTCGCGGCGCGCGTGAGCACGGTGGCCCAGCGGCCGAGGCCGACGATGCCGACTTTTACGGGGGCGTGATTCGTCACTTGCGATGATCCTGTGGTGGTTGGTCGAAACGGGAGCGCTATTCTATTCGAGCTTGACGCCCGCGTCCTTCACGGCCTTGCCGAAGCGCACATATTCATCGCGCACGTGCCGGGCGAATTGCGCCGGCGTGTCGCCGTAAGGTTCGGCGCCTTGCGCCGCGAACTGCTCTTTGAGCCCGCTCGAAGCGAGCGCTTTGGCGATCGCTGCGTGCAGCTTGCCGACGATGGCGGGCGCGAGACCGGCCGGTCCCATGATGCCGTTCCAGCCGTTCGAGTTGTAGCCGGGCAGACCGGATTCGGCGACGGTCGGGATATCGGGTGCTACGCTCGAGCGCTGCGCGCCGCCGACGGCGAGCGCGCGCAGCCGGCCGGCTTTCACTTGTGGTAATGGTCCCGCAATCGGCGTAAACACCCATTGCGCTTCGCCGGCGACGACCGCTGCGACCGACGGGCCGCCGCCTTTGTACGGAATGTGCACGACATGGATGCCGGCGAGTGTCGCGAACATGATGCCCGCCAGGTGGCTCGTCGAGCCCGCGCCTGCCGATGCCATGTTGAGCTGCCCGGGTCGCGCCTTCGCGTAGTCGACCAATTCGCGCACGGATTTGACCGGCAGCGCGGGATTTACGGCGAGCAGGTTTTGTGTGATCACGAACAGCGAGATCGGCGTGAAGTCCTGGTTGACGTCATAGCCGAGACGCGCGTAGATGTGCGGCGCGATGGAATGTGTCGCGCTCGACGCCGCGACCAGCGTATAACCGTCGGGTGCGGCGTGCGCGGCGGTTTCGACGCCGATCGTGCCGCCGGCGCCCGCACGGTTGTCGATCACCACCTGCTGGCCGAGCAGTTCGCCGAGCCGTATCGCCAGCAACCGGCTCAATATATCGTTGGAGCTGCCGGGCGCGTTGGGCATGATGAGACGGATCGGCTTCGTCGGATACTCGCGCGCGGCATCCTGGGCGGCGGCGCCCAACGACAACAGGACCAAAGTCAGCGCGCCGGTGCAGCGGTTGAAGCGGGTGATCATCGGGCTCCTCGGGTGTCGGCTCTGTGCAGGCAGGACGCATAGTTACGTAACTGAGTCACGTAACTAACGCGCGTAATTATGCCGCAGCACGTTACAAATCGTAACTTGGGAATGCGGACGTTTTGGGCTAATCTGCCGTACATGCTGCGTACGACACTTTCCTTATTGCTGGCGCTGGCGCTTGCGGGTTGCACGACTGCGCCGCACGAATATGCCGATCTTGCGCCGCCGCGTGCGGTTGCAATCGAGCCGGTACGCGCCGCGCGTCCGGTCGTGGCGCTCGTGCTTGGCGCGGGCGGTTCGCGCGGTTTTGCGCACGTCGGCGTCATCAAGGCGCTCGAGGCCGCGGGCATTCGTGCCGATATCGTCGTCGGCAGCAGTTCGGGCTCGGTGGTGGCCGCGCTTTATGCAGGTGGCAACGACGCGCGGGCACTCGAAGCGATGGCATTGGGAATAGAAGACAGCGATCTGATCGATTTCACCTTGTTCGGTCCCGGCCGCGTGCAGGGCGACGCGTTGCAGGATTACGTGAACAAGGCGCTCGCCAACCGCTCGATCGAGGCGCTCGGCCGTCCGTTCGCCGTGGTCGCGACCGAGCGCGCGACCAACACGATGACGATATTCAATCGCGGCAATACGGGGCTCGCCGTCCGTGCTTCGAGCAGTATTCCGAACGTGTTCTGGCCGGTGCTGATCGAGGGCCGCGAATATGTCGACGGCGGCCTCACGAGCCGGGTGCCCGTGACGGTCGCGCGCCGCATGGGTGCCGACGTGGTGATCGCGGTCGACGTATCGTGGCGCGGTTCGAGCGAAGTCGACGCCGCCGACATCGCGATCCGGCCTGCGACGCCGCGCACGCGTTCGCTCGATTTCTCGGCGAAAGTCGAAGCCATTGCGGCGGGCGAGGCGGCGACGCGCGATGCGATACCGGCGATCCGCGAGAGCATCGCGGCAGTCGCGGCGCAAAAGCGCGCGGGCAGCGTCGCCTCTGCGCATTGACCGGCGCACGCCGCCGTCCGACTTTTTATTTCTGCCGCGCCTGGTATTCTTTCAGCGCGCCGGCCGCGATTTCGCGCTGCTCGGTGATCTTGCGTTCCAGCGCCGGGTCGTTGCTTGCCAGGTAAGCGGCGACCGCGTGCATGCCGTCGCGGCGGGCGGTCGCATAGCGCAGCAACAAATCGTAATCCTTGCGCGATGGCGCTTTGGCGTCGAGTTCGACCCCGGCAAAACGCGCCACCGCGGCGTCCCACGCCGGCAGTATGTTGGTCTGCAGCTGCGCGAGCGCGGTTGCCGCATCGATTTTCTTCGCGCGCGATTGTTCGGCGATAGTCATGAACGCGGTCTGCAGCCGTTTTTCTTCGGCGCTGAACGCGTCGATTTCTTTTTGCAGCGCGCGCGCTTCGCGGTAAACGCGCGACGTGTCGGGCGTATATAGCGCGGCGGTCGGCAGCGTAACGGCCGCGAGCAACACCGCGAGCGCGGCGCGGCGCACCCGTCCGCGCCCGCGTCTTGTTGCGTCGAGAGGCCGCGCCATTATCAGTCCCATGATGAAGCCGCCGGCGAGACCGCCGAGGTGCGCGGCATTGTCGATGCCGGACTGCACGAAGCCGTAGAACAGCGAATAGATGACGAACGTCGACGTGGAAACGCGCAGGTGATTGAGCGTGGCGGGCGGAATCGAGCCGCGCTCGATCGTCATGTACGCGAGCAGCGCACCGAACACGCCGAACACCGCGCCCGACGCGCCGCCGCTGATGACTTCCTGGTTCCAGAACATGCTTGCGCTGCTGCCGGCGAGTCCGGCGAACACGTACAGCGCGGCGAACCAAGCGTTGCCGAAGAGGCGCTCGGTCAGCCGCCCGCTGTCCCACAGCGCCCACATGTTGAACGCGAGGTGTACGATGCCAAAGTGTATGAACGTGCAGGTGAAAAGCCGCCACCATTCGCCGCCGGTCGTGAGCGGCGCGAAATTCGCACCGAACCGCAGGTATTCATCCGCCCGCCCGCCGAGCACCTGGATGCCCAGCGCGACCATGACGGCAAAGACGGCGATGTTCGCCGCGATGATCAGCGGCGTGACGTACGCTTGCGGGGTCGCCGCGATGAGGTGCCGCTCGAAGTCTTCTTCGGCGTGCGAGGTTGCGGAAGCGGCCGGGTCATCCATGCGCGCCATTATGCCCGACGTGAAAATCCGGGGATGAAGGGTGAAGGGTGAAATGCCCGACGTGAAAATCCGGGGATGAAGGGTGAAGGGTGAAGGGTGAAACCTCGCTCATGGTGCGGGCATCGGCGCGCTGCGCGTGCGCGGCACGCGTTCGATGCGCCAGTTGGCGATCGCCCAGTTCCAGAATTCCTTGACGCCCGCACCGGCCAGCCCGTCCGGCGGCTGCTGGTCGAGGAAGTGCAGTGCCGGAAGCAGCGTGCTCAATGGCCGCGCATAGTCCACGGGGGCGGCGAGCGTTTGCTTGCTGAGTTTTTCGCCGGCGGCATTGACGGCGACCGGCACGTGGCAATAGCGCGGTGTTGAAAATTTCAACAACTGTTGCAAATAAATCTGGCGCGGCGTCGAGTCGAGCAGGTCCGCGCCGCGCACGACGTCGGTGATGCCCTGCTCGGCGTCGTCGACTACTACGGCCAGCTGGTACGCGTAAATGTGGTCGGCGCGCAGCAAGACGAAGTCGCCGATCTCGGTTTCCAGATTCTGCCGCACATGGCCTTGCAGCGCATCTTCGAAGGCAATCTTCGCGCCGCGGGTGTTTATGCGGTACGCTCGCACCGTCTTGCCCGGCGCAAGTCCTGCGCGACAGGTGCCCGGATAGACCGGGCCTTCGATGCCGCCCACCGCCGAGTCGGCGATTTCGCGCCGGCTGCACGCGCACGGATAGACGAGGCCCAGCGCGCGCAGGCGATGCAGGTCCGCATGATAACCATCGGTGCGCGCGCTCTGATAGGTGACGGCGTCGTCCCACTCCATGCCGCAAGCTGCAAGCGCGCGCAGGATTTCATCGGCAGCACCCGGCACGACGCGCGGCGTGTCGAGATCTTCCATACGCACCAGCCACTCGCCGCCGCGGGTCTTCGCTTCGAGATAGCTCGCGACCGCCGCGACGAGCGACCCGAAATGCAGCGGGCCGGTCGGGCTGGGGGCGAATCTGCCGCGGTAGGTGGTGGTCATTTCATTTTGGCGATGAGCGATGAGTGATGGGTGATGAGCGATGGGTGGACTGCGCTAATGAATATTGATTGACATAGGTGGTTCACCCATTACCCATCACCATGTTTGCTAGTATAGCGACCATCATCGGAATATAAACCGGAGGCAGCCATGCAGGTCAAAGCCGCGGTCGCGCATAAAGCCGGCGCGCCGCTCACGATAGAAACGGTCGATCTTGAGGGGCCGAAAGCGGGCGAAGTCCTGGTCGAAATCAAGGCGACGGGGATTTGCCATACTGACGAGTTCACGCGTTCGGGCGCCGATCCCGAAGGTTTGTTCCCGGCGATTCTCGGCCACGAAGGGGCGGGCGTCGTCGTTGATGTGGGCAGGGACGTGACCAGCCTCAAAAAAGGCGACCACGTGATTCCGCTTTACACGCCCGAATGCCGGCAGTGCGAATATTGCCTGAGCGGCAAGACGAATCTGTGCCAGGCGATTCGCGTGACGCAGGGGCAGGGCGTGATGCCCGACGGCAGCAGCCGTTTTTCGCTCGGCGGCAGGAAACTTTTTCACTATATGGGCACGTCGACGTTCGCGAACTACACGGTAGTGCCGGAGATCGCGCTCGCGAAAATCCGAGAAGACGCGCCGTTCGACAAGGTTTGCTACATCGGCTGCGGCGTCACGACCGGCATTGGTGCCGTGATCAACACGGCCAAAGTCGAGCCGGGCGCCAACGTCGTGGTGTTCGGGCTCGGCGGGATCGGACTCAACGTGATCCAGGGCGCGCGGCTGGCCGGCGCGAACATGATCGTCGGCGTCGATCTGAACGCGGCGCGCAAACCGCTCGCGGAGAAGTTCGGCATGACGCATTTCGTGAATCCAATAGAAGTCGAAGGCGATCTCGTGCCGTACCTCGTGAATCTGACGAAGGGCGGCGCCGATTACAGTTTCGAATGCATAGGCAACATCGACGTCATGCGCCAGGCGCTCGAGTGCTGCCACAAAGGCTGGGGCGTATCGGTGATCATCGGCGTCGCCGGCGCCGGCCAGGAAATCAAGACGCGGCCGTTCCAGCTCGTCACCGGTCGCGTGTGGAAGGGCACCGCGTTCGGCGGCGCCAAGGGCCGGCGCGACGTGCCGAAAATCGTCGACTGGTACATGGACGGCAAAATCAACATCGACGATCTGATCACGCACCAGCTGAAGCTCGTCGACATCAACGAAGGGTTCGACCTGATGCACGCGGGCAAGTCGATCCGCAGCGTGGTGGTGTTTTAAGGAGGCTCCGGTTAGGGCCTACTGGGCAAAGTAAAAATCACCGACCACTTGATCGTAAATCGCGGGCACCTGGTCATGGCCTGCGGATTTTGCCAGCGCGACGACCTCGGACCGAATGTCGCGCATTATGCGGTCGACCGTGACGCCCTTTCTTTTCACGTGCTTTAGCAGCACCCGCGTAAACAAGCCGTTGGGAGCATCGTCGTCCGGGCCCAGTCGGTCCATGGCCTGCTGACCCACGCCCGCGGAAAACATGATCATCTGCCCGGTTGCGGCGCTGGTGGGAGCGAGCCCGCGTCCGCCGATCGCCCGGCCGGAACCCTTGAACGGATTGTCCCGGCATGCATCGATGATTGTCAGCGCAAGCCGCGCTTTGGCGTCGGCAAGATCATCCAGGACGCGCTGCAGCGGGATGGATTCGTCTCTCACCGATGCGGCATCGTCGGCGCGAATATCGACCGGCAGAAGATAATTCGCGCTGCCGATCTGCACGCCGTGGCCCGCAAAGTAAAACACCACCTCGTCGCCGCCGGCAATTGCGCCGGCAAAATCCCGGATCGCTTTTTTCATGTCTCGTTCGCCCAGATCGAAATGGGCGCTGACAGAGTAGCCCAGGCCGGTCAGTGCCGCCGCGACGGCTTGCGCGTCGGCGCGGGCGTTTTTCAGTTCGGGAACATATTTATAAGTATCGTTGCCGAAAACCAGGGCCCTGCGGTTGGCGCCCGGGGCGGCGGCTTTGACCTTGCGCTGTTCCTCCGTCCGGGTTTGCAACGCCTGCTGGCGGCGCTCGTCCTCCGCCTTCGCCGGCCGCTCTTGCGCGAGTCGTTCTTCATCGGCGGCTGCCGGGATTGGCGGGCTTTGCGCAACAATGGCCGGTTGGGGAGCGCGACCGTCCCAAACCACGTCGCCGTTTTGCGCGTAGATAAAACATTTGTCGCCCGCCTGTTTTTGGCAGCGACTCAAGGCGTCCTGGATCGCAAAGTGGAGGAGCGTGCGCAGCATGGCTTCCGCGCCCGGCCCGCCCTGCTGCATTTTGAACACGTCATCGTCATCCGGGAAAACGCCCCAGTTGCCATTTTGGGGATTGATTGCAAATGCGCGGTTATAGGATCTGAAAGTCCACTTTTTGTAGGCCTCTTTTCCCTCGGCAGTCAGGAAAGGAACGGCGTCGATGTCTTTAACGTCTCTGGGCTTTTGCGGCGCCTGGACAGCGGCCGTTCGATTGGGCGCGTCCACCTGTGCGATTTGCGCCGCAAGCGCGGCTGCGCCCGCCACGGACATGTACATGGCAAGCAACGCGAGGCAACCGCTGCACCGGAATTTGCTTCGATGCTGCGCGGTCGGAGCAAGCACCTTACGCGCCGCTGCGTTTGCCGCGATCAGAAACTCCCGCACTGCCGTCATGCAATTCAACCCCGCCTTCGGCCGTCAACTGCCTGCGCTATGTTACTTCATCCGCGTCCGGCGTTCAGCGGCGCAACGCCTCGCGCGGCGATCTGTTAAAGTACGAAGAAGTGCAGATCAATCCGCTTCGAGTATCGGTTAATTTTCCTGCAGGGAGTCTGAATGGGTAAGATATTTCTCGTAGTGCCCGACGCGCCTAACGAAGACGTGGCGCAGTTGAAAGCAAGCCGCACCCTGAGTGCGGGCCGCGGAATCCGCCTCGGCGTGCTCGATAACAGCAAGGCCAACGCCGACCACCTGCTGAAGCTGATCGTCGAGGGCGTGAAGAAGGAATACAAAGTCGATTCGGTGGTGATCAAGCGCAAGCCGGCCTCGAGCCGGCCGGCCACCGTGGAAATGCTCGACGAACTCGCGAAGGAGGCCGATCTCGTCATCAGCGCCATGGCCGATTGAGGGTCGTGCACGTCGTGGAGTGTCCACGACATGGCGCAGTTGACCAAGCGCGGCCTGATCGCCGCGGTGGTGTGTTCGGATACGTTCATGAAGCTCGGCACGGCGCAGGCGAAAGTATTCGGCGTGCCCGATCTGCCGTTATTGAAAATCCAGCATCCGCTGGGCGGGCTTAACATGGACAAGGTAATCGAGCGCGCGGGCGTGGCATTGCCGCAGCTCATCAAGGTCGTCAAGGAGAAACAGTCATGAGTTCGCTTGCCGCGATGCTGCAGGCGCCCGGCGCGATGGTCCAGTGCGACGAGGACCCGGAAGCCGTTTACGAATTCCTGTGCGAGAAGGGCTGGAGCGACGGCCTGCCGGTGATTCCGCCGACACCCGAGCGCGTCGAGCGCATGCTCGCGTACTGCGACCGCGATCTCGACCAGGCCGTGGTCAAGATCCCGCCGCGTTTCGGCGCGGCGACGCCGCTGCGCATCGCCGCCAATGCGGTGATGGCCGGCTGCAAGCCGGAATATTTTCCGCTCGTGCTGCTGGCGCTCGAAGCGCTCGCCGAAGAGCAATACAACCTGTACGGTACTCAGGCAACCACGCATCCGTGCACGCCGATGCTGATCTTCAACGGCCCGATCGCGAAGGAAGTGGGACTCAATTCCGGCAACAACGTGATGGGCAACTATTTCCGCGCGAATGCGGCAATCGGCCGCGCGGTGCGCCTCGCCCTCGTCAACATCGGCGCGGCGATACCCGGCACCGGCGACATGGCAACCGCCGGCACGCCGGCCAAGTTCACCTTCTGCGTCGCCGAGAACGAGGACGCGAGTCCGTGGGAGCCGCTGCACGTTGAAATGGGATTGCCCAGAGAGGCGAGCGCCGTCACGGTGATCGCCGCTGAAAGCCCGCATAACGTGAACGACCATGAGAGCACGAGCCCGGAAGGAATATTGACGATGTGCGCGGGCACGATTGCGAACACCGGTTCGAACAACGCCTATTACGACGGGCAGCCGGTAATGGCGTTCGGTCCCGAGCATGCGCAGACGGTGGCTTCGGGCGGGATGAAAAAAGCGGAGGTCAAGCAATGGCTGTGGGAGCACGCGACGATACCGCTTTCGAAGTTTGCGAATGAAAGCATCGAGCGCCGCTTCCGGCGCAAGCTCGCGGACAAATTCGCCAACGCGCCGCTCGACACGCCCGTGCACATGTGGGGCAAGCCCGAAGACCTGGTCATCATCGTGACCGGCGGGGCGGGCAAGCACTCGCAGTGGGTGCCGACGTTCGGCAATACGCGCGCGGCGACGCGCGCCTTAAAACGCGCGGACGGCGAATTCGTGAAATCGATCCATGAATTGAAGCGCGGTTAAGTTTTTCGCCGCGTCAGGACGTAATGGTTCTGATCCCGCGCGGGCTGCGGACGATGGCGGTGAGGCGGGCCCGGTCCGCTTGCGCAAGCGCGATCGTCCGCCCGAGGCCGAGCGCGGCAAATGCCGCTGCGATATTCGCGGGCGCGGGATGGAAGCACTCGAGCTTCATCAAATCGCAGTCGCGGTCTTCCAGATTGTCGGCGGGATGCATCGCGCAGTCCCACTGTATCAGCGTCGGCATCAGGCCGTCGCACACGAGCGCGCCGTCGTCGGGGATCGTGATGCGCCACTGGTAATCGCCGCGCGTCACCGGATGCACGGTGCCGGGCGAAATCGGGCCGCTCTTCACCGCAGTTTCGATGTTTTGCGTGCGCACCGCCCACGTCAGCAGGCGTGGCCGGTCGCGCAATTGCGCGCGTATCGTCCCGTCATCGAGCCCGAACCAGCGAGGACGCGCCGGCGCTTCGCCTTCGGGATCGATCGCCATTACTTCTAGGTAGGCGCGCGCGCCGAGTCGCAGCACCATGTTGTGCGTGCCCATCGCGAGATGGCGGCCGCCGGCCTGCGGCTTGACTCCCAGCAGGTCTTCGATGAAAGCTGCGCCCTGCTCCAGCGTGCGCGCGCCGACGACCAGGTGATCCAGCTCGCAGGCGGCACTCATCGTGCGGGTTTGAACGGCGGAATGTTCTCCGGTATGTAAACCGGCTTGTAGCTGAAAAGATCGGCGTCGTCGGTGTCGACGTTGACGAGCGTGGCATGGACTTCGTCCTCGCCGTGCACCATCAGCCGCGTCACGTTCATGATGCGCTTGCGTCCCGGCCCGATCAGCGGCTGGTCGATCACGAGGTGGTGCTGGTCGCCGTGTACCAGCAATACCGGCTTGCCCCACGCGATCGCGTTGCGCTTCAACGCGTTCAGCGTGTCGTTGAACCCGGAACGCAGATCGGTCTCTGGCGGCTCCTTGTCGAACCGCAAATGCGCCTGGAACGCGAGCACGACGCCCCTGGCGCCGGACTCCCGTGCGCGCGCGAACGCGGCGTCTATCCACGCGAGATTGGCGGCATTGCGCTCGATGTATTCGTTGACCGCCGCCTGGTCGCGCTGCAGGTTGTTGTTGCTGCCGGGTATGTGGACCGTGGCGAACACGATGCCGGCGCGTTCCCAGCGCGCGTTCTCGATGAATTTCGCATAGCGCGGATCTTCGCTTTGCGGCGTTACGCGCAGCGGAAGCTTGCCGAGACTGCGCGCGGGATCGGGGAAGAACATCTGGCGCACGCGCGCCAGCCGCTCGACCGGATCGAATCCGCCGCTGTTCGGCCGGTGGCAATCGGTCCATTCGTTGTCGCCCGGCGTGTAGACGAGCGCGCCGTCGAACGTCGCGAACATGTCGCGCACGCGCGCGTAGAGAGCGTCGTCGCAGCGCGTCTGGCCGCTGATGATGTCGCCGACATGGATCGTGAACGCCGGCCGCATCGAATTGATGCGCGCGATCACGCGGTCGAACGCCGCATAATCGCCCGGCAGGTTGTACGGCATGTCGCCGATCGCCACGAAGCTGAAGCGCTCCGCGCGCGCGGTGGCCGGCAGCGCCAGCGTTGCAGCGACGATCAAACAGGACAGAACAAAGCGCGAGTTGAGCATGAGGATCCTGGCAGGGCAAATAGACTATTCTGGCGGCCGCGTGTTGAGATTTTATGACAAAACATCCTGTCGCTGGCGGCGCGTATATCGTTGAGGCAAAATAAGCGCCCTATGTCATTGCGCACCGAGCTGCCGTACCGCGCCGACAGCGCGGCGCTGTTTGAAACCGTCGCGGACATGCCGTGGGCGGTGTTTCTCGACAGCGGCGGCCACCACCTCACGCAATCGCGCTACGACATCATCACCGCCGAGCCGCACACGACGCTCGTCACGCGCGGCAAGCTGACCGAGATCCGCAGCGACGCGATCGAACTGTCGCGGGAGGATCCGCTCGTGCTCCTGCGCCGGCACCTCGAGATCGACGCCGCGGCCCGCAGCGATCTGCCGTTCACGGGCGGCGCGCTCGGGTATTTTTCCTACGATCTCGGACGGCGCTTCGAGCGCCTGCCGGCGTTCGCGGCGGACGACGAAAAAATGCCCGGGATGGCGGTCGGCATTTACGACTGGGCGGTGGTCGTCGATCATCTCGACCGGCGCAGTTGGCTCGTGGGGCAGGGGCGCTCGCTCGACACGCATGTGCGCTGGAACGAACTCGTGGCGCGCTTCAGCGCGCA